>NZ_PYCI01000232.1:0-4223 GCF_003015105.1 Chroococcidiopsis sp. CCALA 051
AGATGTGTATAAGAGACAGTCTTCTAGCGTCATACCCGTGAGTGGCGAACCTGCTGGTAAGGCGTACCAACGGCTATTTAAATCTTGAGTAGCCTGCTGCAATTCACGCGAAACTTGAGCCGCCGTTTGTTCTGGACGTAACTCTAGATAATGATGGTTGCGAATTTGCTGCATTTCTTGCTGAATCGAAAATGGTGCTAAGCCAATCTGTGCTAGCAAATGACTGGCTAGCTCCAAACTCGCTTCAAACTCGGGCTGTACGACCTCTCTCGCCCCCAACTGATAGAGTAATTCAATATCTTTATCCTTAGTTGCCCGTACTACCACATCGAGATCGGGTGACAATTCTAACGCCCGCTTTAGACACAGGCGGCTGCTCATCGGATCGGGTAGGGCGATCGCCAGCGACTTAGCTCGTTCGACACCTGCCTTTTCTAATACGTGTAAACTAGCTGCATTGCCATATACATAGGGTACGCCCGCCTCGCGGACTTGCTGAATTCGGCTTTCTGATTGGTCGATTACGACTACGGGGCGATCGCGTTCTTGTAATAAGCGCACTAAGTTTTTCCCAACCTGCCCGTAACCGCAGACGACAACGTGATTTTGTTGAGGCGTGTTGGCTGAAATTTCGAGTGGTAAATCTTGCCCCTCGATGAATTTTTTCAACCAAGGTAATTCCAATAACTTTGGCACGAGTCGCAACACGAAAGGCGTAAGAACGAGCGTAACGGCAGTCGTACCTAAAATCAGCAGGTAGACGGGACGGGACACCAAACCGAGCGATCGCCCTTCACTCGCTAATACAAACGAGAATTCTCCAATCTGAGCTAATCCTAATCCCGCAATCAAAGCTGTTTTCAATGGGTAACGGAAAAGCATGACTAAGGGCATGACAATTGCGAACTTACCCACAAAAACCAAAGCCACCAGCCCTAAAATTAACTCCAAGTTTTGCCACAAAAACACGGGATCGATCAGCATTCCAATCGCGGCAAAAAACAGCGTCGCGAATATATCTCGCAGTGGCTCAACATAAGTTAGAGTCTGGTCGGCATACTCCACTTCAGAAATCATTAATCCGGCGACAAACGCCCCCATTTCAATCGATAGCCCCAAATGCTCTGTTAATAGAGCAATTCCCAGACACAGCGCTACGACTCCTAGTAAAAATAATTCTTTGCTTTCAGTTCGTGCCAACAGGCGTAATAGAGGAGGAATCAGCCAAATTCCTGCGGCAACAGCTCCAGCAGCAAATAAACCAATTCGCAGCAGTGCTGCTGCTACCGCTATACCAATTAACTGCGGCGGTTGGTCTAGTGCGGGTAAAACTGCCAGCATCAATCCCAGTGCTAAATCTTGGACGACCAGAATTCCCAACATCACCTGTCCGTGAGAACTCGCCGTTTCGTTTCGTTCCATCAGGCACTTGAGGACGACAGCGGTAGAAGATAAAGATAAAATTGACCCCAAAAATACGCCCTTAGCAGGTAAGATTTCCCAAGCTCCTGCAACTCCACAGACCAACACCGTGACCAGAATTGTGAGAGCAATCTGCAATCCTCCTCCGCCAAGGGCGATCGCCTGCACTTTTTTTAATTCAGCAAATGAAAACTCTACACCCAAGGCAAACAGCAGAAAGGCAACGCCAAATTGAGCGAGAGTTTCAACTTGAACTAACTCCTTAATCAGTCCTAGTCCAGCTGGTCCTACAACCATGCCACCCAGCAAATAGCCTAGCAGTACTGGTTGACGGCACAACGCCGCCAGTAAGCCGCCGCCTGCCGCTACTGCCAAAACCAAAACCAAGTCAACTATTAATCTAAAATCTTCCTGCACAAACTTATAAAAGAACTATTAAGGTATATAAACTTCAGCATACAGAAGTTTTAAGTTTATTTGGGAGCGATTACAACATATCTACTTTTGTAAAAACTCGATACAGCTTTCATAGGGGATCGAGACCATAAAGTTAATCTAGTTGGTCAATCAGTCTGGACTTTTGCGAGTATATGAATCAATTAACAGGGAGCAGGGAGCAGAGAGCAGGGAGCAGAGAGCCGGAAAGCAAGGGACAAGGGAGACAAGGGAGCGGTCAACCAACTACCAGCTACCAACTACCAACTACCAATTACCAATTACCAATTCTCCACTGCTTTCTACTCTCACTGGGTATTGCCTTAGTCTCAGCCTTGCCAGCAAAAGCCTTGCAGGTACGGGTCGCTCCCACTAAGCCTCATTTAGGCGACACGCTGTCGGTAGTCGTCAGACCAAACAATCCCGATGTCAACGTCAGCCCTATCGTGACTGTCAATCGCAAAACTTATCCAGCTTTCGCCATTGCTCCTGGTGTATTTCGCGCTTTTGTTCCTACCACACCTTTACAAAAAGTAGGAAAAAGAGAGATTCAGATCAGCAGTGAAGGTAAAGTTAGAAATATAGCCGTATGGGTGGCAAATCGTAAATTTCCCGTGCAGAGGATCAACTTTCGACCCGGGAAGGCTGGGCTAGAAGCAACCGAACTCGAACTGAGTCGGGTAAAAGCTTTTAAATCGCTCGTTACCCCGCAAAAATTTTGGAATGGTCCTTTTCTTAAGCCCAATCGCGGCAGAGTCAGCACGATTTACGGAGTGCGGCGCTATTACAATGGCAAATTTGCTAAAGATTACTACCATCGTGGCGTTGACTATGCAGGTCCGGTAGGTTCTCCCGTAGTTGCGCCTGCCGCAGGGCGAGTTTCCTTAATCGGTTTAGAATCTCAAGGGTTTCGAGTTCACGGTAATATAATTGGACTCGATCACGGTCAAGGAGTAACGAGTGTTTTCCTGCACTTAAGCCGAATCTATGTCAGAGAAGGAGATATTGTTAGAGCCGGACAACCGATTGGCGCGGTAGGTTCGACGGGGGCTTCAACTGGACCCCATTTGCATTGGGGATTTTACGTTCAAGGGGAAGCAGTCGATCCGACAACTTGGCGGGAACAAGGAATGAATTAGACTTAGGGTGCTAATTTTTGTGCTGTAGCAGGGCAAAATCAATCCAGGGTTAGTTTAACTATAGGAAAGCAAAATAGGTAAAGCAGCGTTATGAGCATTCAACAAATTGTCGAGCAAGCCCTTCAAGATGGCTATTTAACACCAGCCATGGAAGCAGAGGTGGGTAGAATCTGTGACACTGCTTCCGAGCTTTCCATAGAAGAGTATATGGCGTTAGATAAGTTGATGGGTTCGCTCTTGACTGGCGAAGTTGTAGCGGTGCAGCGCAAACAATTTATCAACGTCATGGAAGAGTTAGTGCTGACTGAAGTTATCGCACGGGTAGCAGAAATTAAAGTTACCAGTGGTCACAGTCTAGACGTAGGTGATATCGCTGCCTATGCACTCAATCGTCTTCCTCCCCTATATGCTACGACTGAAGAAGGTGCTAATTACCAGCGCCAGCGGGCAAAAGAAGAACTGGCAGCGCTAATTGTACAACAAATCGATGAAGCGATCGCCCGCAGCTTAGACCGACCCGAATTCTTCCCAGAACGCCAAGCCCTCGGTAAAAGTAGTGGTGGTAAAGAGGTAGTGAAACAAGTCAGTATGCTACTCCAAGCCTACGCACCTAACTTCGAGCAACAGATTTCTTAGCCAATCGCTAATAGCTAATTGCTAATTGCCAAAAACAAATATACAGACTGCCAATGACAGATCGTAGATTGTCTTCCACCGTTAACGTGGGAGACAAATTAGTCTTGTCAATCGCTTGACGGAACTAAGTTTAATCTATCTTCATCTAAAGCCAAGAAAATATTAAGATAGTATTATGATTTGCTTCTATCTTAGGATGGAAATAGGCAAACTAGAAATATCTAAAGAATTCTGGCAATTAGATTTCAGTTGTTTCAAGTCGGCGCTCGGTTTTGTGACTGTAAGTGAAGTACAGCTAGTGGTTGTGGGGGACAAAGGCAATGTTAGAAAAGCTGATGTTAGCGATCGCAATTACCATGTGCGTCAAGTTGTTGCTTGGAGTCGGTGTACCGATCGGTCACGAACCTGCGAAGCCCAGTTATCGGGTCGTAGAAAATCCCAAATCCTCCTTAATGAAGGTCATATTTCCCCGCGATCTCCGACAACAACTAGCTTTTAGGGAGTGGTAATGGGTAATTGGTAAGTGGCTAGTGGCTAGTGGATAGTGAATAGTGGATAGTGGATAGAATCGCTTCCTTGTCACCCATACCC
>NZ_PYCI01000133.1:0-18287 GCF_003015105.1 Chroococcidiopsis sp. CCALA 051
GTATCCCAAACTCGACAACCCGCACCCCGTTCTAAGGCAATCGGGAAACGGGCATATGTGTCCATGACTGACTCTTTAAAGTTGTCTGAGTCAAAGGATTTTACCGCAGTGGCAGCTGATACTGACAAGTTATGGTTAGAAATAAGAGTATCTATAGTCACTATTTACGCCTCAATCAAAAATTTATTTTTTAACTTTCTGCTGTCAATTTAGCAGCAATGCCTAAAACTTTCCGTCGCATCCGACTCAGATCGCACATAATCTAAACTAGCTCAGATTTATCATTTGTCATTTGTGATTCGTGAGCCTGAAGTAGGGAGCAGCTATTTTCTCCCTTCACTTTCTTTCCCTAGCCCGTAACCTCTAAACCCAATCCCTCTCTTGTACTCAACCCCAGAGAAAATATATCGTCGAATTCAAAAAGAGTTACTAGCGGGGGCGATCGCGCTTGTAGGTGTCTTGCTGTTGGGGACTCTGTGGTATCGCTTTATAGAAGGTTGGTCGTGGGAAGATGCGGCTTACATGACGGTAATTACCCTAGCTACCGTCGGTTATGGTGAAACTCGACCGTTGGGCGATCGCGGACGATTATTTACCATCGGTCTAATTTTAATGGGAGTGATTACGATTGGTTACATCGTCAATCGCTTTACAGAAGCAGTAATTCAAGGGTACTTTCAAGAAGGAATTCGATTGAGGCAGCAACGGCGGTTAATGAAATCGCTCTCTGGACACTACATTTTGTGTGGTTTCGGGCGCACGGGTCAGCAAATTGCCCTGGAATTTCAAGCTGAAGGGGCTAATTTTGTCACAGTTGACTTAGATGATGCTTCGGTTGAAAAAGCACGGCAGCTCGGTTATGTAGCAATCCAGGGTGATGCGACGTTAGACGATACTCTGCTACAACTGCGAATAGATCGAGCGATTTGTCTAGTTGCAGCACTACCTTCTGATGCCGAAAACCTCTATACAGTGCTGTCAGCCAAAACCCTTAATCCGCAAATTCGAGCGATCGCTAGAGCAAGTACGAGAGAGGCTTTACAAAAGCTACAAAGGGCAGGAGCTGATGCAGTCGTATCTCCCTATATCACGGGGGGTAAACGCATGGCAGCAGCGGCATTAAGACCCCAAGTATTAGATTTCGTTGATGGCATCCTCACGGGAGCAGACAGGGAACTGTATATGGAGGAATTTCGCCTCGATCCGGCAGCGAGTCCCTGCATTGGTCAAACTTTGAGAGAAGCAAAACTGCGATCGCAAACTGGAGCGCTAATTTTAGCAATCCGCCGCGTTGATGGTACTTTAATTGGCGGTCCCACGGCAGACACTATGTTAATGGCAGGTGATTTACTCATTTGTATGGGGACGGCAGAGCAATTGCGCCAGCTCAATCAAATTTTGGGACCAATTCGCCCCCAGCAACTCCCCCGTCCGCCCAAGCATTAGGTGTGGGTTGCTGGATAACTGTTTCTCGTTAGTCCAATTTCAAAGCATTAACTGGCACGTCGTCCCACGATTCTACCGTTCGCAGTCTGGCTTCCCAACCGGATTCTTTTTGCGTTTCGGTCAAATTTTGCAAGTAGGATTCGTGACAAGCTTGCGCCTGCATTTCGTCACAGCAAGCAATGCAAGCGTGTATCATTCCAGACGGATCGATCTGCTCGTTAACCCAAATTGTCATCTTGCCTCTGGTGTAAACTGACGCTAATTCAAAGTTGACATTTGTTAGCTTAACCTGTTGTATCCTTTCGTTAACCACCAGATTTCCCAATCTTCGCTAGCAGTTTTCGCCTGCTTACCCCTTATGACTTAACAACAGACAAGGGAAAGAGGTAAGGAGTGTAGAACTTCTCTCATCACCACTCACTCCTTACTCCTCACTTTATGTATAAAAGTGCGAGTGATGTTAAGTTCTTATTGTTGAGAGCTTTCCTTTACTGCTGGGGCAAGCTGATGTCGTTCATCTAATTTCTATGCCTTCCCAACTCTGGCCCTATATTACACCAGGTATCCCTGACGATTTATTCGAGCGCTTGCCAGGAATTCCCTTGAGTAAGCGGGAAATTCGGTTATTGCTGATTTCTCAGTTGCGGTTACAACCAAACTCCTTGGTGTGGGATATTGGCGCAGGAACGGGGACAATTCCAGTTGAAATTAGCTTGTTGTGTCCGAAAGCCCAGATTATTGCTGTCGAGCGAGATGACGAAGTTGCTAGCTTGATCCGTCGCAACTGCGATCGCTTTAATGTGAAAAATGTTGAAGTCGTAGAAGCTAGCGCCCCAGAATGCTTACCAAATTTACCTCAAGCTCCGCACCGAGTTTGTATTGAAGGTGGTCGTCCTATCAAAGATATTCTCAAAGCTGTTTGGCAATATCTGCCACTACAAGGTAGAGTCGTTACCACTGCTGGGAATTTGGAAAGTTTATATGCTATTTCTCAAGGTTTAGCTGAGTTACATGCTAGAAATATCGATGTTGTGCAATCATCTGTCAATCGCTTAGAGCAAAAAGGTAATCAGCAAATCTTTGCTGCTGTCGATCCTATTTTTATTTTGAGTGGAGAAAAGCTAGACTAATCCCATCCGATTTTAGATTTTAGATTTTGGATTGAAGTCAAAGTCTGTAATCGAAAGTTCCAAATCCTAAATCCAAAATTGCTCTATGCCTTGGTCTCGAATTATTAGTGGAATTATCGCGATCGCTCTTGCCCTAACCGCCAGCGTCTTAGGAGGGTGGTATTTTACCTTTATGTTTATGGCGATCGTTTATTTGGGTCAACTAGAATATTTTGAGTTAGTCCGAGCCAAGGGAATTGCACCTGCTGCGAAAACAACGATAGTCGTCAGTTTGGCTTTACTCGCGATCGCTACAGTTTCTTCTAACTTGGCTGATGCCGTGATGCCAGTAGCAGGAACGTTTATTTGTTTCTATCTCCTATTTTTACCAAAATTAGCCTCGATCGCCGATATTTCTACTTCTATTTTGGGACTATTTTATTGCGGTTATTTACCAAGTTATTGGATTAGATTGCGATCGCTGGGCAATCCTGCTGTTAGCAACATTCCATTCGATGGCTACTTACCAGATATAGCGACTATTAATCTCATCAAGCATGGAAATTTTGCAGCTTTACCGCAAGGTTTGACAGTTACTCTTCTAGCTTTTTTTTGTATATGGGCAGCTGATATTGGAGCGTATACTATTGGTAAATTTTTTGGACGCACGCGCCTTTCTGATATTAGTCCCAAAAAAACTGTGGAAGGGTCTGTATTTGGAGTTGCTGGTAGTATAGCTGTAGCTACAATTGGCAGCTGGTTTCTTCATTGGGCTGGTTCGCCTTGGACGGGTATAGCTTTGGGATTGTTAATCGGGATTACCAGCTTGTTAGGCGATCTCACAGAGTCCATGATGAAACGCGATGCTGGGGTTAAAGACTCAGGACAATTAATTCCAGGTCACGGTGGCATTCTCGATCGCGCCGACAGTTACGTTTTTACCGCCCCCCTAGTTTATTATTTTGTCACTCTGTTGTTGCCGTTATTAGATTGAGTGGTAATTGGTAATCGATCGCAGATAACTAATTAAGGCATGACGGTAATACTACCACGACAGACAATCTGTCCTGGTTCTAAGGTTAGTTCTTTTAAATTGACGTGAGAACCTAAATCCATAACATAGTTTTCTAACTCTTCCCATGAGTTAGAAATTTGGAGTTGGGGTTGAGTTAGAAGCAATTTGCGACCGCTAGAAAGCTGCAAGCCGCACCTGAGAGTAATAGGTGTAGTGTGGCTAGAATTAACTAAATTACCCTGCAATAACAAGCTTCCTGGGGCGATCGCGATTTGTTTCCAGTCAATTGGTCCTCGCACAGCACTGTTGCTAGAAGCTAATTTTGATAGTAACTCCGTTAAAGCGCTAGACAGTAAATCCGACTTCAGGGAAGCATTGAGATCTGTTTCCTGTAGCATTGCTTCCCCAGAGACAACCATAGGCTCTAGCAGTTGCAGCGGTTGTCCTCTCATCACTTGACGTAAGTTTGTCTGCATTCCCTCCCCCATTAGGCAGATTTTTGCGAAATGTAAACCTTTATAAACAATGCGATCGCCAGAGATAGATAGGCGGGGAATACTACCAGAAAGGATTTGTCGATCGCTGCTGGCGATTTGTACCTCTAAATGAGATACTTGCTCGACTTGCGATCGGACAAACAGCCATAGTGCCGGAGACAGCACTTTACTGATTAGGCGATGCTTAGCGGTCTTGTCTTGCTCTAAGTTGTTCGGATTCAAGGGAAATATGTCAGTGTAACAGTTGCTCAAATTAGTGTAGTTAATATTTGTTCGGTTATCAGTGGTCAAGGAGCTGAGGGAGCAACTCAAAATTCACGCATTCACGCATTAATTCCGAATTCCGAATTCCGAATTCTCAGCGTATATATTGGTATTACCTGGGTCTAAGGATCGACAAATGGAGGAACGGATACAAAAAATTCTTTCTCAGTGGGGAATCGCTTCGAGACGGCAAGCGGAAGAGATGATTAAGCTCGGTCGCGTGCGCTGCAATGGTGCGATAGTAGAGTTAGGGCATAAAGCCGATCCGAGCCGAGACGCGATCGAAGTGGATGGAAAGCCTTTGCGATCGCCTCATCGTCCCCAGCCTATCTATTTATTGCTCAATAAACCAACTGGTGTAGTTACAACTTGTGACGATCCCCAAGGTAGACCCACAGTGATGCAACTGTTACCACCTAATCTACGTCAAGGTCAGGGTATTCATCCTGTCGGACGTTTGGATACTGAATCTACAGGTGCATTATTACTGACGAATGATGGAAACCTGACATTTGCTCTCACCCATCCCCGTCATGACATTTCCAAAACATATCAAGTCGTAGTTGCGGGACATCCGCCAGAATCGGTGTTAAAACAATGGCGACAGGGAGTTGTTTTAGAGGGGAGAAAGACCAGAAAGGCACAAGTGCGCGTGTTGTCTCGCGATGCCAATCGCACGTGGTTAGAATTCATTTTATGGGAAGGCAGAAATCGGCAAATTCGCCGCATGACAGAACAGCTGGGTTATCCCACGCTCCAGTTGCATCGAACTACAATTGGTTCGATTCAACTAGAACCAACCGCAGGTGCAGCTTTGCCTCCAGGTTGCTATCGTTCGCTCGAAAAACGCGAAATTGATTATTTACAAAATCAACTACAAAATCAACTCAAATCTACAACAAGGGTGCAGGTGTAAGGTGCTATCAAGAAGTGCAACAGATAAATCTATGAAGCGGTGGAAACAGCAACAGCAGGAACAACAAGAACCAATCGTTTTGACGCTCGAACAACAAAGAGCTGAAAAGTTGGCACAAATAGGTGCTACTCTGCGCCGCAGGCGAGAAGACAAACAAATTTCTTTAGAGCGAATTGAATCTACAACGCGAATTCGTCAGAGTTTTTTACAAGCGATCGAAGCAGGTAATGTTGATAAATTACCTGAGCCAGTTTATATTCGAGGCTTTATTAAGCAATATGCCGAGGCACTAGATTTAGATGGTACGGAATTAGCTAATTCTTTTCCTTTAGAAGACTATCGGCAGAGTTTGAAGCCAGTAGGAGTTAGCCTACCTCCAGCTCAATTACAAACTTCTCATCTCTACGCTATATACATTCTTTTAATTATTGGTGCAGTCAGCATTTTGTCTCAAACATTGAGTAATTCTGACTTTCAAATCGGTCAAACTACTCAGTCACAACCTCCTTTACCCGTTGCTAATGTCACTAAGCCTAAAGCACCAGCTAAAGTCAAACCAGTTGCTACTCCCAAAAAGCAAACCAAGCCAGTTGAAATTGGTATGACTTTTAAAGAAAAATCGTGGATTCGGGTAATTGCAGATGGGAAGAAAGCCTTTGAAGGCGAGTTACCTCAAGGAACGCAGCGTACTTGGACGGCTAACAATCGCCTGTCGTTCAGAGTTGGCAATGCTGGCGGGGTATTGGTTAATTACAACCAAGAAGAAGCTAAACCCTTGGGAGAGTCGGGACAAGTACAAGAAGTTACATTTGGAGCGAATAATCAGAGACTTTAATTCGTAATTCGTAATTTATAACTAAATATTGGCGCTCGCGCAAGTAAAGCACTCGCTCGATATCCGATCGATTGATACAGAAATTCGATTCAAGTGCTTCATTTTTAAATGTCAATACTATTAGAATTCATGACAGGAGGAGCTACCACAGAATTTCTCCATCATCGTCGAGAAATTTACCCGTGGGTGGATTCTCCATCGTAGCAAGTTTGACAATAATTGATGCTCCTTGTTCGATAGTACGCGGTGCATTATCTGTACCCATATCAGTTTTTACCCAACCAGGACAAATAGAATTGACGCTGATTTTGTCCTCTACTAAATCTTTTGCTAAGGCAACAGTTATAGCATTAAGTGCAGATTTGGAAGAGTTATAAGCAACGGTATTAACTCCATAGTAATAATGTTCTGGATCGCTGAGAGAAGTTAGGGAACCAAGTGTTGACGAAACATTTATGATTTGTGGTTTAAGGATTTGTGCTGTTCCAGCTTGCTTGAGCAACGGTAGAAAATGGTGAATTGTTGCAAATGCACCAAAAACATTCGTGAGAAAAGTATCTTTGAGGACATCTACACTCAGCATAGATGGTCGAGTTGCTGGTGAGAAATCATAATTGACAGCAGCATTATTAATCAGCACAGTAACTTGGCTCCACTGTCTAGCTACAGTTTCAGCAGCATCTTTGATTGACGTTTCATCATTGATATCAATTGGTACAAAATGAACGTCAAATCCTTCAGCACGGAGTGTTTCTGCTGCTGCTTCTCCACGTTGTACGTTACGTGTACCAATCAAAACAGTGAAGTCATGCTGGGCAAGCTGTCGTGCAACTTCATTTCCAATTCCTTTATTTGCACCTGTAATGAAAGTAACTGGCTTTGTTGTCATTGTCTCAAATCCTTTCTTGTCTAGGCTCAACTACATCGATCCAACGCTATACAATTCAGTAGCTCCATCTCGTAATGTCATAAATTTCAATCGAGACGATCTAAAGCGAGCTTTATTTTGCTTTGTTTGCTGTTATAGCATGGCAAAAAATCAGCGCGATCGCCACAACTGAAATAAGTTTGTCATACTCTAATAGAAGTTAAGCTATTAATGATAGATATTAAGCAATACTGCCGCGCTTACGCGCTTCCTTATAGGAAATTCCGACATTTCTCAAGCCTGCTTTGATCATTTGTTGTTCTAGCATCGCAAAGAAACGAGCGCGATCGCCTCCCCTCACAACTGCTTGATTGTGCGCCTCTGCTAACACGACAGGGTAGCCATAGCCTTTCTGTACTTGAGCTAACATCAAACCTAAAGACTGATTAAATAAAGCTTCATCCTCTGCTACCCAAGCCGGAACTTCTACCCGTGCAATTTCCGTACCGACATGTACGTAACAGAAATAGATTGTACAATCTCCATATAATTCTGTTATGCGGGCAGAACTACGCCATAAAGTGCTTCTTTGTCCTGGCTGCAATTGAATCGACCATAGTGCTGCATCCCGCAATGGTTCGAGGACTTGACAAGGAACTTTTTCAATTTGATTCGGACAAAAACTGGCGCAGTCTGGTACTTCATGAATGCAAGCTTGCAGACGTAAAAAATTCAAGCTTTCCATACTACGAGAAGCGCTGAGATAACCCATGATGGGAATACTCAAGGCTTTAAGCTGTTCCCAAGCCGTCAAAATTGGTGGCAAAATGCGATCGCGTGCTTCTAAAGGCAATTGTTCTAAAAACCAATAGATTAACGATCCATCGACCATAGCTAGTGTAGGAGTGGTAATTGGTAATTGGTAATTGGTAATTGGTCGTTCTCCTCCTTGTCCCCCTTGTCCCTTTGTCCCCTTGTCCTCTTGCTCCCTGCTCCCTACCACAGCAGCAGCCAACTCAGCCAACACGGTAGCTTCAGAAGCAGTACGACGATAACCCATCCATTCTTCAGTGCGGATACCCCATTGACGCGAAATATATAAATCTTCGGGACGGTAGAATACTTCTGGTAGGCTATCGAGCAAAGGTTGGCGATTTTGTCCGTAGTGCAAGACTACCCGACCGATATTGAGTAGATAACAATAAGCAATTTCGTGATGATTGGGAGCAATCTGCGAGCCATCCGTGGCGAGAACGGTATGAGTTTTAGGTGGTACTGGTAGATCGATGCAGGTGTTAAGCGGTTCCATTGGTACAGCGGTGCTGAATAAAATGCGATCGCGCCACTGTTTTTGTCGCTGCATCAATTCTGCTTGATTTTTGTAAGCTGCTGTCATGAGATCTTGCGCCAACTCCAACCGTTGGCGACTTGCAGCTACTTCCGTGCTTAAATGTTGGCTGATGCCTTGCATCGCCTTCGCTACTTTTGTCAGATCGAGCATATCGAGCTATAAGCTTTCGGCTATTAGTCAGCTTATATTCAATTTTTATTTTTTGTGAGTTTTTGATGATAAATATTCAAAAATCATCATTTACAATTTAGCTCCAAGCCGAAAAATCTTCAGCAAACTGAGCCAGCGATAGCAACTGAATACGGGGGTTTTGCTGCGCCAGTTCTCTCTCGGCTGAGGTATTATATCCCCAATCAGCTAGAAAAAGTCTCACATCTTCCAAGTCTGCTTGCTGTTGTACGAGTTGCAAAGTCTTGAGTCTGTCTTCCACAAACCAGAACACGACTGGTGTTTGAGTGGCGATCGCAATTAACTCTCTGATAATTTGATATTTTGGACGTTTGATTTCTTTGCCTAAAACCGACTGACTGGGTAATTGTATACCTTGCCGTTGCAAAAGTTGCTCGACAAAACGCCCTTCTTTAGTCGTAATAATCAGCGGTTTAACCGGACTATCAATTAATGAGTGCAATCTTTCCAAAACCCCAGGATAAAACCGATGCAGGTCTAGCCAACTATCGAGATTGGTAGAAATCCATTTATCTCGAATTGCATCCAATTGCTTACCGATCTCAGCAGCAGTTAAGTTATCTTGTTGCAAGAATTTTTGCGCGATCGCACTCCAATTTTGCCATATTTCTGCTTCTGTCACCCCGGATAACAAAGCTCTAATCAACACTGGCATTTCCCAACCCGTCTCAATTACCGGACGCAAGCGATCGAATTGCGATGTTAAATTTTCAGGTGGGGTTTGAGAAGATGGTAACCAAATTTTGCAGTACGTTCGCCAAGCCGTAGCGAAATATTCTGGTAGACCGTCACAAATTACGCCATCAAAATCCAGAGCTAAAATCGTGGGAGCGTTTACACTCATTTTTCCCAACTGTGAGATTCCAACGGCAAGCTTAGCCCATCTAGCCCTTCAATAACAGAAAATAGCATGACAGAAATACAGTAATTCTTAGATACGCACATAACAACGGTAGGGGCGCAAAGCTTTGCGCCCCTACTACAAATATATTTCAATCTCCAAAAACTGGGGCGCTAGGATTCGAACCTAGGGATGGCGGGACCAAAACCCGCTGCCTTACCGCTTGGCTACGCCCCATCGTTTGTTAGCCTTAACCATGATAGCAGTTAGTACTGCTATTGTGTCAAGAACTTTTACGGCTATTCCAGATAATTTTCTAACTTTCCACTTAGCTGCCAGTCATATTCCATGTACTCCGCAGTCTCTCTCGCTTGTTGTTCTCCCAAAAGCTTAGCGACTACATACAACGACATGTCAATCCCTGCTGCAATTCCAGCCGATAAAATTATGCTGCCGTTGTCTACAAACCTTTTATCTGGTTTAACTCGTGTATTCGGTGCAACCTGCTTGAGTAAATCGATCGCGCCATGATGGGTGGTAGCTGTAAGTCCTTCCAGCAAACCAGCTTTAGCCAAAAGTAACGCCCCCGTACAGACGGAAAGCAATAACTCTGCTTGTTGAGAGCGTTCTTTAATCCAGTCAATTAAAGCTGAATTGTGCATTTCTCGCCGCGTGCCAAAGCCACCAGGCACGAGTAAGATATGCGATCGCGGACAGTCGAGGAGAGTGTACTGTGGATTAACGCTTAACTGATTTCGAGCGATTATTGGTCGGCGTTCCTCTGCCACCGTGTAGACGTTGAAAGGCTCAGAGCCATTGCGTTTTCCCGTCACTCCAAAGACTTCGTAGGGACCGCAAAAGTCCAAAATCTCTACCTCATCAAAAATTAAGATAGCAACGTTCCTTCGCTGTGTCATATCTACCTGAGTATGGGTGTGAGAGGACTTGGCGATCGCTCATACAATTGCTTTTACACTCACACAATAGCGTTACATTTGAAAATATACAGATGAGCCAACTTCAGCTATTACAAAGCGATCGCGGTATATCTGTTAGAAGCGTAAAGCTGTGTTCAACTGGGTGAAATACAGAACTGGTAGGGGCGCACAGCTGTGTGCCCCTACATTTACCAAAAAAGGCATTACGCCGGATAAATCCGCAAGCGCCGATTTGGTTCGTCACCAAAACTATCCGATTTCAGACGATAGTGTTCTACCAATTCGTGCTGCATCTTCCGCACCTTTGCCGAACGGGGTAGTAATTCCACTGGCTGTCCCTTGGGAATGACGATTTGTTCCACTGCTAACCGAGCCTCTTCTAAAGCATCGAGTTCGTCCTCGCTGCCATTTTGGATGAATAAACTCAGTTCCCGTTCGTCCGGTACGACTGGCTCGTCCATATCCAACAACCGCCGCAACGTGCGGATAATTTGTGGAATAGTATTTGACTTGAGCGTGTGGATTGGGACGTGACGTGCCTTAGCGACATGACGTAACTTAGACTGATTTTTGACGTGCGATCGCAAAGCTAAAATTGCATCGGCACTGTCAATATCTTTCGTCAGTACCACGGGTAAACTCAGCACTTGGATTGCTTGCTCTAACTGGTGGCGACTCACACCGTAGGGATAAATATGCAAGGGTAAATCTTCCCCATTCGGACCCGCATTCACCGCCAAATCGCTGTTAAAGCGATCGCTTCGAGCCAGAGATTCATCCAACAGGCGCTCGAACTCTTGTTCTCGCGTGGCTGGTTCTGGTACGGCAGCGAGTGGGATCATTCGTCCAGTCGAACGCCACCCACCTACAGTCATAGTGGGTGATAGTTTCGATTCTTCCTCTTGCCTGGGATTGCCCACCTCGTAGCCCCGCCCAAAGCCATCTTGCCCTACTCCCCGAAGCGGCGTAGGTGACTGCCGTACAATCGTGACTTTACCATCTGCATCGACAGTTCTAAGTTGTGGATTTGGTATGCGTCCTCTCAGCAAAGCATCGACGGTATCAGCAACGCTTTCATGGATCGTCCAGCGTTGTCTTTCCAGCATTTCCACGGCAATTTCAAACGTTGGTGGAGCTTTACGTTCTAAAACAGTTTTCTGCGTCCGCCGCCGTCTGGCTTCATCATCGCCTAAAGTGACAGACTGGATACCACCCACTAAATCTGATAGAGTCGGGTTCTTGATCAAATTTTCAATCTGATTGCCATGCGCCGTTCCTACCAGTTGTACGCCCCGTTCGGCAATGGTACGAGCCGCTAGAGCTTCCAACTCCGTACCAATTTCATCAATCACGATGACTTCTGGCATGTGATTTTCTACTGCCTCAATCATCACTTGATGCTGAAATTCTGGACGCGATACTTGCATTCGTCGCGCCCGTCCAATGGCTGGATGAGGAACATCTCCATCCCCTGCAATTTCGTTTGAAGTATCGATAATGACGACACGCTTATTTAAGTCATCGGCTAACACTCTGGCAATTTCTCGCAAAGCTGTGGTTTTACCCACCCCAGGACGACCTAATAGTAGAATTGACTGTCCGGTTTCTACTAAATCGTGGATCATGCCAATCGTGCCAAAGACAGCCCGTCCGACACGACAGGTTAAACCGATAATATCGCCAGCACGGTTCCTAATCGCACTAATCCGGTGCAGAGTTTGCGCCAGTCCTGCCCGATTATCACCACCAAAATGTCCCACGCGCTGTATGCTATATCTAATTTGATCGTGGGAAATGCCAGACTCAGCAAGGTACTCGGCGCGATCGGGAAAACGAGCTTCTGGGCGACGACCTAAATCCATCACCACTTCAATTAAGCTGTCCCGTTGTGGGTGTTGCTCTAAAACATTTTTAATGTCTAGTGGCAAAATATCTAACAACTTCTGGAGATCGTCTGTTTTTGTCATGCTGGCTAGAGCTATTCAGTCAACAATAGCGAGAAGGTTTAGCAATTTTCTATGGCAACTCCATAGACTTCAGTTGAGATACCAGCGAATAGGCAAGTTCTACTGCTTGCCATAGTAATTCCGGTACGTTTTCCAAGCGGGCGATCGCTCTTTCATTGGCTGGATTTACCTCCATTTGTTCTAATTGATGCAAAATCGGCGACAGCAAAACGCGAGCATAACTGCCGTAAGCTATTCCTGAAATGTGGGAGTCGGGAGTCAGAAAGTCGTCAGTCGTCAGTCGTAAGTCGTAATTGTTTTGACTTTTGACTTTTGACTTTTGACTTTTCCTCAGCAATCCCATCGCTGTTAACTTAGCAACGGTATAACTGTTCGTTCCACCTGCAAGTTGAACGTATCCAGGTAAGCCAGCTGCCAAGACTTTTTGACCTAATTTCACGGCGGCTAAGGTCGTACCGTCGCCAATATCACCGCTCATCGGTCGCCCGTCAGTTTGCCAAATTATCGGACACTTAAGGGGAGAAATTAGACGATACAGGCTGTGGAGATATTCTATTAACCCATCACCATCAGGACAGCTAATTGCCACAAGTTTCAAGCGCTCGATCCAGGGAGCTATACTTAACCATAAACGCTTAAATTCTGCTGTTCTACCTACCTGGGTATGAATTTCTACCGCATCGACACCAGTTGCAAGTACGAGCGGCGCGATCGCTCCTGGTGTCGATACATAAGAGCGAGTGTAAATAATTTGCGGCGGACAAACAGGCAAGCACCGCCCGCAGCCGTAACAACTTTCCGATATAACTCCAGAAGAGACAACTTGAGAATAATCGTCCTTGGGGGGATGAAACACAATTGCTTGGGCAGGACAAACTCGTTCGCACGGGCGATCGCATTGTGAGGGACACTCAACCGCATTAAACTCTGCTTTGCGAAAGTGTGGGTCTTCGCCATCGTTGAGGCTTACCATCAACCAAGGCAACTTTCCTCGACTGCCAAAGCCGCGCTGTCGAGCTTCTTCCATTAACGTACTTGCCACGGCGATCGCGGCTTGCGCTGACGCAATTACAGATGGGTCTGCTGCCACATCAATGCAATCAGCACCAGCCAGAGTATACGCTAAGCTAAGATTTCTTACCGCAGGCAGATGCTGGTAGCTGGCTCCGCAAATCAATTTGAACCAGTGACCTTCCTTTAATGAGCGTAAGGCGTTGTCAATCTCAGTCACACTTCTATGCTAATGTGCAACTGATAAAAAAGAAGATTTCCTCGATTAATTTCTGTTGTTTATCGATCGCCAAATTTTTTGCTCTTACGACAAATAAGTATTTATACGGCTTGGTAGCTAGGTGCAAGGGTATCTCGGAGAGGTTGCCAGCGAAAATAGCGCTCTCCTCCTCTTTCTATGACGATTTTTACTCGCGGATCTAGGCTAGGCAAATTGACCAAAAATTCAATTTCTTGATTCGAGAGAATGTGTCCTTCAATAATCCACAGTACTAACCCTTTAGACTTGGGTGGGAGTTGTTCCAAGTTGTAGCTGACTATTGGTGGCAGGTAATAAACATATCCCACTGCTGCCCCTTGACCGACACTCTTTTTACCCAGATGTGGCGGACGCACGCCATGAACTCCAGTTAGATAAGCCGATACGTCTCCTAGCCCCCTAGCAGTAATATTCAGGGTTGTGTAGCCAGTAGCACGCAGGCGGCGACGATAACGACCTTCAAACCCACCTTCTAGCGGAGCGTAAACGCCCAGCGCCCCGTGCTTTTCTAAGTCGCGAATTAATTTGCTACCAGTAGTAAAGAGTGGCATCGTTAAGTATTGTTGTTTAATTCCATTCTTATCTTAATATTCAGTTGCCAGTTATCAGTTGCCAGTTATTAGTTGTCAGTTATTAGCGATTGGCGATCGCCTCGAAAAAAATCCCGTCAACAGTTGTCATTTGCGATCGCATAGTTTAAACTGTTAGATCGTGACCAAACAAGGTAGCTAGACAAAACTCATTAATTGTTTTTGACAGCTTGCTGGAGTCCTTCGGGAAGAGGATGAGACCCTCTAAGAGGCAAGCGATTTGTTTGTGAGTGTCTGACTACATTTTTTAGCTCGTGAGTGGCAGTCTGGCGTGTGAGGCAGTTGAATTGCCTTACTAGTGCTTCCCTGGATTCTGAGAACGTGGGTTGACGAAATCTCAGAGAAGCTAAACCTAGAGAACTATTCAGGTTCTCAGGAATGGATACTAAGTAGCTTGCTACTTAAGTCCTACTCAAGCTAGATAGTGCCAGAGCAAATTCTCTCGCCATTGGCAACTGCTTCGCAGTAGAGTGTTTTGCGAGTTACAGCGATGAAATGGGTTTAAACCAATTAAGCCGATTGCTCGCTACTCCAACCTGAAAACCTTTTGAAGGCGAACGGGCTGGACAGATACTGGCAGCAGAGATAGTAAGAACCGAATCCCACCTTTGCAATCCGGTTCCGATGCAACTGAGTTAAATAGGAGAAACAATTCCCGTGTCCATTGGTATTCTTGGCACTAAACTGGGCATGACCCAGGTATTTGACGAGACAGGAAAGGCTATTCCCGTTACTGTCGTTCAAGCGGGTCCATGTGTTGTCACCCAGATAAAAACTAAACAAACTGACGGCTACACCGCCATTCAAGTCGGATTTAAAGAAGTCAAACCCAAAGCACTGAGCAAGCCAGAATTGGGTCATTTGGCAAAATCTTCTGCTCCTGCTTTACGTCATTTGCACGAATATCGCCTCGACAACACAAGCGAGTATACGCTAGGGCAGCAAATTACAGCAGATATATTTAATTCAGGACAAATTGTTGATGTCAGTGGTAACAGCATTGGTCGCGGCTTTGCTGGTTATCAGAAGCGGCATAATTTCGGTCGCGGTCCGATGTCTCACGGTTCTAAAAATCACCGCCTCCCTGGATCTATCGGAGCTGGTACGACTCCTGGTCGCGTCTACCCAGGTAAGCGGATGGCAGGGCGTTTAGGTGGTTCGCAAGTCACGATTCGCAAACTGACTGTCGTGCGGGTAGATGCAGAACGCAATCTATTGCTGATCAAAGGAGCAGTTCCAGGTAAACCAGGTGCTTTGCTCAACATTATACCTACTAAGAAAGTTGGTAAGGGGTAATGGGTAATAGGTGATAGGTAATAGGCAACTTGCAACTACCAATTACCAACTACCAATTACCAGTCCCAAATCCAAAATCAATTGAAAAGGTAAAACCCAAAATGGTTGAGTGTGTAGTCAAAAATTGGCAAGGTGAAGCAGTCGGACAGGCAACGCTTGAATTAAAAGTGGCAAAAGAAACAAGCGCTTCTCATGTCGTTCACCGCGCCTTAGTTAAACAATTAACAAATGCCCGTCAAGGAACTGCCAACACCAAAACCCGTGCGGAAGTCCGAGGCGGCGGTCGTAAACCTTGGAGACAAAAAGGCACGGGACGCGCTCGTGCTGGTTCGATCCGATCGCCCCTCTGGCGGGGTGGTGGTGTCACCTTCGGACCCAAGCCGAGAACGTACAACTTGAAGATGAACCGCAAAGAGGAATTGCTGGCATTGCGCACGGCTTTTGCGAGTAGAGCTGATGATATGGTCGTCGTAGAAGACTTTGCCGAGCAGATCTCGCAACCAAAAACAAAAGAAATGACAGCCGCGATCGCGCGTTGGGGAATAGACCCAGGCACGAAAGTTTTATTAATTGTCGCTGAAGAAACAGAAAACGTTTACTTGTCAGCCCGTAATATCGCCAAGCTGACTTTAATTTCAGCCGATGAATTAAACGTTTATGACATCCTCAACGCTGACAAAATTGTCGCTACATCATCCGCCCTTAATATGATTCAGGAGGTCTACAGTGCTTAAGATCGACCCCCGCCAGTTACCAGATATCGTCCGCCGTCCGATTTTGACTGAAAAAGCCACGCGGTTGATGGAGCAGAACAAATATACATTTGACGTGACTCCTCAAGCTAGCAAACCGCAAATTAAAGCCGCGATCGAAGACTTATTTGAAGTTAAAGTCGTACAAGTCAACACCCTGCTCAAACCTCGAAGGAAAAAGCGGGTAGGTAGGTTTGTTGGCTTTAAACCCCAGTACAAGCGAGCGATCGTTACCGTAGCGCCTGGAGATGAAGACAAAATCAGACAAGTTCTCTTCCCAGATGTTTAAGCTGGTCATCCGTCGTAGGGGCGGGTTTAAAAGACGTGACTCTGTGGATACCAAATAACTTAATCAAACAAACCCGCCCGTACAAAGGTCGTTAGTCATTAACAATAAACAAATGACAAATGACAAATGACAAATGACAAATGACTAAGGAAAAAAATTATGGGTACTCGTTCCTATAGACCATATACTCCTAGCACGCGCCAGCGGATCGTTTCCGATTTTGCTGAAATTACCAAAAGCGAACCAGAAAAGTCGCTGGTAAAGTACGTTCACAATCCTAAAGGACGGAACAATCGCGGTGTCATCACTTCTCGTTTTCGCGGTGGCGGACATAAGCAACTCTACCGAATCATCGATTTCAAACGCGACAAGCGCAACATTCCAGCCAAAGTCGCAGCGATCGAATACGATCCCAATCGGAACGCTAGAATTGCCTTACTCTATTACCAAGATGGAGAAAAGCGTTACATTCTTCAGCCAAACGGCTTGAAAGTAGGAACAGTCGTGACAGCCGGAGTGGATGCGCCTATTGAAGACGGTAATGCATTACCTTTAGCTAACATCCCCCTTGGTACGACAGTCCACAACGTCGAACTAACACCAGGACGCGGCGGACAAATTGTCCGTGCTGCTGGTGCTAGCGCCCAAGTGGTAGCCAAAGAAGGTAATTACGTCACCCTCAAGCTCCCTTCCGGCGAAGTCCGCATGATTCGTCGTGAATGCTACGCCACAATTGGACAAGTTGGTAATACCGACGCGAGAAACCTCAGCGCAGGAAAAGCTGGTCGCACCCGTTGGAAAGGTAAAAAGCCCCACGTTCGGGGTAGCGTTATGAACCCCGTCGATCACCCACACGGTGGTGGTGAAGGTAGAGCGCCCATTGGTAGATCGGGTCCAGTTACCCCTTGGGGTAAGCCAGCATTAGGTATGAAGACTCGTAAGCGGAAAAAACCAAGTTCTGCTTTAATCGTCCGTCGCCGTCGTAAATCCTCCAAGCGTGGACGTGGCGGTCGTGAAAGCTAAATTTGGGTAATGGGTAATGGGTAATAGGTAATGGGAAGTCAAAAGTCAAAATTTGCCTCTCGCCTCTTGCCTAAATCACCAATTACCAACTACCAACTACCAATTACCAACCACATAAAACTATGGGTCGTTCTTTAAAAAAAGGTCCTTTCATTGCCGATAGCCTACTCAGCAAAATTGAAAAGCTGAATTCACGAGGCGAAAAACAGGTCATCAAAACTTGGTCGCGAGCATCGACAATTCTGCCACAGATGGTCGGTCACACGATCGCAGTTCACAACGGCAGACAGCACGTTCCCATCTATGTTTCCGAACAAATGGTAGGACATAAATTAGGTGAATTTGCTCCCACCCGCACCTTTCGCGGTCACGCCAAGAGTGACAAAAAAGCAGGTAGGTAGTCATTTGTCATTAGTCATTAGTCATTTGTTTCTAGCTAATGACAAATAACAAATGACGAATGACAAAAACGGAGAAAGTTATGGCTACAAACACAACTAATACACAAGAAATCAAAGCGATCGCCCGTTACATTCGCATGTCTCCTTTTAAAGTGCGGCGCGTCCTCGATCAAATTCGGGGGCGATCGTATCGGGAAGCATTAATTATTCTAGAGTTCATGCCTTACCGTGCCTGTGAACCAGTATTGAAAGTGCTGCGTTCTGCCGTTGCTAATGCCGAACACAACGCTGGATTAGAACCATCCGAGCTAAAAATTACCCAAGCCTATGCCGACCAAGGACCAGTGCTGAAGCGCTTCCGTCCGAGAGCGCAAGGGCGAGCGTATCAGATTCGCAAGCCGACCTGTCACATCACGATCGCCGTAGCAGC
>NZ_PYCI01000233.1:0-4273 GCF_003015105.1 Chroococcidiopsis sp. CCALA 051
TTGATTAAATCTCATCCCAACTACCAAAGTCTACGTTCCTACGGCACTATCGCCGCCTGATTCTGTCCGATGTATTGCTAGATACAGCTGTTGAATTACTAGCATCAAACGATGAGCGACAGCTAGCGATCGCTCTGGCTGCACTCACGGGTAGACGGCACACCGAAGTGATTAGCAAAGGTCAGTTCCAACCGACTCACCACCCCTACCTAATACTCGGATTGACCGAGAGGTGAAGTGCTTGTTTCAGGACAGCGGGATCGTACCCGTATTGGCGGGCAAGAAGACTGTTTCAATTCACAGGCTCAGAGGCGTGTATGGGGCGATCGCCATTCATTTCTTCTGCCCTCCCACCAAACATGAGCATCGCTTCCTTCAGCACTACCTCGGACACGTACTCGACCAACAGCAGGCTGCACCCAATAGCATAGCGACTAGTCATTATTTCCATTACCGACTCGTCAACGAGCAGAGTCAACCCTTAGAAGGTCAGGGAGTGCTACTGGATGCTAATGGGCTACCACCCCTAGAGCGGGATGAAGTACAGCTAGAGCCAACACAGCCAGTGACTCAAGAGGAATTAATAGCACCGCTAGAGTCTGTAGAGTCAGTGCGACAAGCCCAGTCGGTACAAGTAGAACCAAAGCAGCCCAAACTCGCCTCCAAAACACGAGCTCAAACTACCTCCCATAAGAGCGAACGGGTGATTGCTTCATCCAATGATTCCACCAAGAGCGATGCCACTCCTCCACCACGCCAACATAGTTTATTGAGAATTTTTAAGGACGAGCATGACCGCTGGCTGGCTGTATTGGATGCCCTTTGCCCCCAAAGCAACAACCAGCAGGAGAAGACCGCTACCTTGCTGCAATGGGTGGAAGCACGACTTGATAGCTCAAAAGATGTCACCCAAGCCTCTCCAGGGGCTAATGGAGTCACACCAGAGCCGAGCGAGGCAAAATCTCACCTCGCTCGTGCTGCTGAAGGAACCGTTCAACATGACTCTACGCACCCAATCTCGACTCAAGTAGGGGCAGATCGGGAGATCGCCCAGGTAGTCGTAGACCAAGCTCGCACCTTGAGTTGGCTCACGGGCAGGATTGAAGCACTGGAAGCTGAAATTGCTACGCTCAAGCAACAACGCGAGCAAGCAATTGCTACTTCTACTCTTTCTTCCACTCTCCAGCTAGAAGTGGAACGCTTGAAGACTGAAAATCGAGAGTTAAAGCAGGCGGCTGCAAGATTTGAAGCTGCAAAAGCCGCACTTCTAGGCAACGATCGCCCTACACCAACTCCAAATACTTCACCCACTAAAGGTGCTGATTCTGCCTCTGGCTCTTCCTCAATATTACATGAGCAAGAGCATGTGCAGGAACAGACCCAACCACAGCAAGTGCCGGATACTACTAATCCTGCCCCGACTCAGATTTCAAAACCAGCTACATCCAAACCAACTAGAACTGGTGGAGCTAAAGAACGAGCAAAACGTATCTTTGCTACTATCTGCGAATGGAACCAACAACATCCCCAGGATACTTGGGCGATGACTGTCGGTCTACTAGAGGAAACTTTTGGCATCAATCGTAAGGCAGCTAAGGAATTTATTAGTGCGAATCAGAATTTAATTGAAGAGCACCATGCCCAGATTGGTGTAGAAAATCAACGCGGGCATAATCGTGGTAAGGATGCAGCAGCACTCAAGGCATTCGTGCAGCAGTTTCCAGCATAAAGCGATCGCCTCGTCGCATTGCCGTCTTGAGCCATTTGTAGAGCCTAACTTTTCTCTGAGACTACAAATAAAGTTAGGCTCTACACAAAGTTAGGCTCTACACGGTGTTTATCCGCATCAAACAAGTCAAAGGCAACAGCTATTTCTACTTGATGGAGTCGCAGGGGGTTGAAGGCAAGCCTCACCCCGTCCCCAAAACGATCGCCTATTTGGGCAATCAAAAGGCGGCGATCTCTCGCTTGAAAGCTTCCGATTATCCAGCCAAAGACAAACTGCTCTCACAAGTGCGGGCGGCAACACCTTCTGTCGGTAAGAACCAAGGCAAGCGCGGTCGTCCCAAGCAAAATCCTCCGGCATAACAATCCATTCTAACAACAAATTCGACATTGGTAGGAAAGAGAAAGTGTTTAAGGAGATTATTTCAGATGACCGAGCCAAATATTCGCCACCAAGAATTAGACCTTGAAGAATGAAAGAATAGATCGTTGCGAGCGCTATCTAGTGCATCGCCCGCTCGACGCGCTCGCAAATGAAATGAGTCGGCGCTCTTAGCAATTAAATCACCAGGAAAAATGAAACCAGAAACTAGAAACGCATTGCTAAAAGCTTACACACAATTACAACAAAAAGCTTACACTATTGAACGACAATTAAATAGACCGACCCACGAGATGTGCAACGAGCTTAGGACTGTAAAGCTAGAAATCAAAGTAGAAAGGAGATTTGCCGGAAGTAGACGAGAGAAAATGACATCGTTAGCCTTTTGGATCGAGGCAAGTGACGATGTCAGAAACGATAGGCACTACTGTAGCAGGAATTGAATTGACGACGAATGAGCAAGCCAATCCAGTCACGCCAAGTTGGTTAGGTGAAGTCTTGTTGATTGGCGAATATTGGCGGACGACTGGATTATTGGAGCGCTTACAGACTCAAGTGAGAGTAAATCGAGGGCGGATGGGACAGTATGAAGTGTGTGATTTTGTCCTCTTGCTCCTTGCTTATGCCGTTAGCGGTTTGGACACACTCCAAAGCTTTTTTGAGCAGCTCAAAAGCGTGAAATCAATCGTAATGTCAGTGTGGCAACGGCAGCACTGCCCAGTGGCATCGACGCTCTTGCCGATTTCTCGCTGATATTGAGCCGACGGCGTTAGAACAACTGCGGATGTTGTTTGAATCGGATCTAATGGAGCATGGTTTCAACCGAACCCAGAATGGTAGATTAGTAGATCGTGCTGGAAACCATTTCTGGATGTTCGATGTCGATGGCACACATCAAGCAGCACGACAACGATCTCTGGTTAGTGCTCAGTCCTATCCTAAAGCCCGCCGTCGCAGCCAAGCTGCTACAGCCAAAGGCTATTTGGGACGTGACCGAGGTGAGGTGACTCGCACTCGTACTGCTGTAGCACAAGCTCATACAAGTGAGTGGCTTGGCACTTTTGGCGCACCTGGAAACGGCACTCCTGGACCAGATCTGCAACGAGCCTGTGGCATCATTGGGCACTACCTACAACATCACAAGTTGACTGGCAGTAGTGCAATTGTGCGGCTTGATGGGTATTATGGCACACCCCAGTTCGTCAATCAAATTCAGCAGCATCAATTGGGCTACCTATTGCGCTGTCGAGATTATCAACTGCTCAAGCATCTGGCGATTCAAGCGCGGCTGCAAGAAACCCCTGCCCAGTTGTGGTCGCACTCGGAGTCCCATCAAGTGCGCTTCGGTATTTGATTTGGGCTTTGTGGATGATAGTTGGGCAGGCTATAACCAACCACTGCGATTGATTGTCGTGCGGACACCACATGAGTCAAAGCGAAAGCAGCGAGTAGGAAAACGCATTGGAGACTTCATTTATGAACTGTTTATCACCTCCCATCCCCAGGTAGGACTGACAGGGTGCGATCTCCTCAACCTCTATTACGGTCGCGGTGGGTTTGAAAAGCTTTTGGGTGATGAAGATGTGGAGCAGGACTGCGACCGGTGGTGCAGTTGGCATCCCTATGGACAGGAGTTTTGGCAGATTCTCAGCCAGTGGGTGTGGAATTGGCGATTGTGGACGGGCTTTGCCCATCAACCCCAACCACTGCGGCAGACGATTTGGGTTGGGCTAGAGAGTGAGAAAACTACTCTGCCGGAAAATCCTGCTTCTGTTGATGAACCATTGGTGCTGTCCCAGGTGCATACCCCGTGTCCACCCGCAGACTCTGCTGGCTATGGTCCAATGCAAGTGGCAGGAGGATGGGCCAGAAGCCGTGGCAAATTTTCGGGTTCTGATTTCACGCTGCTCAATGAGCGGACGTTAGAATGTCCTGCTGGAAATTCCATGTACCGTCGAGAAGTGCGGCAAAGCCGTTTGGGAGATTTGTTGATTTTGTTCGGCATCAATCCACGTACCTGTCAGCAATGTCCCCTGAAGAGCCAATGTTTAGCAGATGGATCAAAAGAAACTGGGGGACGGCGAATTACCTTTCTTCTGTCACTACGGTGAGAATAAAATAGAAGTCAAGCTGAACTGAACTGAGCATAAGTAATTGGAGCAGTAC
>NZ_PYCI01000134.1:0-18192 GCF_003015105.1 Chroococcidiopsis sp. CCALA 051
GACAAGGGAGAGAAGAGAGCTGAGGGAGCAGTTACCAATTCAAAATTCAAAATTCAAAATTCAAAATTACAACACGCACCACACCCCACACCCTACACCCCACACCCTTTCTTCACTGATAACTGATAACTGACAACTGATTCATATTCGCGCTGAATTGAGCTGACTAAATCTAGTTTCATATCTTCTGGAAGAACATCCCAGGTGTAGGTTTCAATTTCTAAACAGCTGCAAATGCGCTCGCGTTGCAATAGTTCGAGTACGGTTTTAATGTGGTCTTGGGTAGACTGCAAAAATTGATAGTCGCGAATAAAAATCGGGACGTGAAAGTGAATCCGCAACTCGCAAGCTGGTATTTGCTCTAAATCGGGTAAGGCAGTGACTAAATCGGAATATCGATAAAGTTTACCATTGCGATCGCGGGCGATCGCTTGATGGAGATAGGTCGATTCCGCAAACGGACGCAACTTTTCTACAACCTGACGACGCTGTGCGGCTGGTTCGGGAACGATTAGCTGTAAAGCAGAACTGAGTTGAATCTTCCCAATTTGAATTCCTGCGGCACGAAATCTTTGAAATACAGTCGCAGGTTCTTCATATTCCACGGCAAAATGGCAAGTGTCGTAACAAATTCTGACGTGTTCTAGTAAGTGTGTTTCGGCTGCGGCTAAAGAAGTGCCTAATTGCTTTGCTAAATATCTTCCCCCTACGGGCAAAAGTTGTGTCTGGAAATAATTAATCACTTCGGCAGAATTTTCAACTAATCCATCCGGTTCTGGTTCTAAATCTAGATGCAACAATTTACCCGTTTCGGCACGAACACGCACCATTTCTGCAACAACTTGCGCAATGTGAATGCTGGCAATCCTGTAAACAAATGCGCGAGTCGTTGAATTTTCTTCAAACCAGGGTTTATACGATAGTGGTAATGTGGAAATACCACCATCTATCCCATCTGGCAACAACTCCGCCAGAATTCTTGTCAGTCGCAACGTGTAATTCAACCGCTCTAACATAGACCAATCGGGAGCATAAACCCGATCTTTCACCACTTGATGATGAAACCCGCCATAGGGAAAGCCATTCAAGGTAAAAACATATAAATTGCGATCGCGCAGCCACGAGCGTAATTCAATTAGATTATTTTCTACTAATAGTTCCCTAGCCGCCACATCTGCCAAACGCAACCCAATCCCAAATGGTTTTTCAGGAGCCAGCCGTTGCTTCAATGCGGGAATGTACTGCTGGAGGTTAGCAAAAACTTGGTTCCACCCCTCACCAGGATGAATGTTAGTACAGTAGGTTAAATGTAAATTACGATCGATTTTCATTAATGGTAATTGGTAATTGGTAATTGGTAGTTGGTAGTTGGTAGTTAGCAGTTGGTAGTTACGCGATGTGGAACTTTACTCTTGTTCCCCCCTTGGAAAGGGGGGCTAGGGGGGATCTCTTCGCAAATACCATAGTTTTCCGATCCCCCAACCCCCTTAAAAAGGGGGCTATAAAAAAGTCGCACATGGGGTTAGTTGGTAATTGGTTGCTCCCTTGTCTCCCTTGTCTCCCTTGTCTCCCTTGTCTCCCTTGTCTCCCTGCTCCCTACTCCCTACTTCTGTCAGCTAAAATTGCGATCGCTTCCCCGTACAACAGCGGATCGACTTCGTGAACTTCAATTCCCTGTCCAAGCGCTTGTAGTAACATCAGAGTTAACTCGCCGCCCAAATGCTCTCGAAACTCGGTGAGTCCCTGAAATAAGCAGTCTTGTCTCATTTGGGGGACGTATAAGGCAAAGCCTAGCGCCTCCAGAAGATCGAGTATCTGTTGCCACTCACCGCGCGAAAGTAGCCCTAGTAGATAAGAATAGGTGCTGTCCAATGCGATGCCGATCGCGACTGCTTCCCCGTGGCGCAAGCTGTAGTCAGTCAATTGCTCTAGTTTGTGCGCAGCCCAATGACCGAAATCTAGAGGACGGGACGAACCCATTTCAAATGGATCGCCACTGTTAGCTATGTGTTCTAGATGCAACTGAGCGCAACGATAAATTAGTTGTTGCATGGCATCCATGTCTCGCCGCACCAACGCAGGAGCAGAGCTGGCGATCGCGTCAAAGAAGCTTGCGTCTTTGATTAAAGCAACCTTGATTGCTTCGGCAATCCCCGATCGCCAATCGCGATCGTCCAAGCTGTAGAGAAAGTCGCAGTCATTTAAAACAGCATAGGGAGGCGCAAACGTGCCGAGAAAGTTTTTCTTGCCAAAGGCATTAATCCCATTTTTAACCCCTACACCAGAATCGTTTTGAGCTAATACGGTTGTCGGGACTCGGATGAGACGAATGCCTCGGTGAGCGGTTGCGGCTGCATATCCTGCCATATCCAATACAGCACCACCACCGATTGCCAATACATAAGAGTGACGGCATAAGCCAGTTTGGTGAATTAGCTGTTGAATTTGTTCAATTGCCTGAGGATCGTTTTTGGTAGCTTCTCCACCAGCAACGACTTTCACAGCAGCTAGCTGGAATGCATGGTTATATCGCCGAGCATAAGTAGATAGTTGGGCAATCAGATCTTGATGCTGAGATACTAATCCCGCATCGACGATCGCAATTGCTTGTTTAGGACTATTTTCACTAGCTGTCATCACCCGTGCTAACAACGGATTATCTAATTGAAACAATCTTTTAGTGAAATGCACTTGATAGCGAAAGGTAACAGATACACGTTGATGAATTGGTTGCAGACTGTAATTAGTCTGACGCTGAATTTCGAGAATCATGTGAGGAGTGAGGTGTAGTGCGTAGTGCGTGGTGCGTGGGGAATTAGTAATTAGTAATTAGTCATTGGTCATTGGTAGTTGCTCCCGAGCGATATCTTCACCGACTCCCGACTCCCGACTCCCGTACGGGCGCACAGCTGTGCGCCCCTACAACTTCCGACAAATTACTTTTTTCCATTAATGCAGCGCGAGTCATGGCTTGTTTGAATACTTCGACTGAGTGAGAACCGTCAACTCTGACTTTGTTGTTAAAGATGAATAATGGCACGCTGGTAATTCCATTTAGCCGCGCAAATGTTGACTCAGCAATAACTGAGTTAACTAACGCATGACTGCCTAAAAAATTACGCAGCTTATTTGTATTTACGCCAACAGCATCGCCTATAGAAATCAAAGTTTCTCGATCGCCGAGATTGAGGTTACGTTCAAAATAAGCTTGATAAATTGCTTCAACTAAAGTTGTTTTGAGATCTTCGGGCGTTAAAGCAACTAATTGATGAGCAAGAGTTGTGTTAACAGCCAAAGATATCTGATTAAAATCTAGCTTAACTCCTGCTCTCTCACCTACTTGACGAGTGCGATCGAACATTTGCTGTAGTGCTACCGCTTCGATTCCTTTCCTTGCCTGCATAAAGCTACGAAACTCATATCCTTCTGGCGGAATGGAGTTATCTAATAAGAATGGATGCCAGCGGATGCGAACAGCTTCACCATGCCATTGAGCGATCGCATCAAACAAGTGTTTTTTGCCAATCCAGCACCAAGGGCAAGCAAAATCATGAAAAATATCAATAAGCATAGGGGTAATGGGCAATTGGTAATTTGTAAGTCGTAAGTCGAAATTAATCGATTGCTTTGTAGAGACTTTACATGTAACGTCTCTACAACTGAGTAGCCGCGATCGCGTATTCTTTCTGTTTGGTGGAAGCCAGATTTTCTTGAGTCAAAAAGCTTTGGGCAATCTCAAATTCTCGGATTAATGCCGAACGGTCTTTTTGAAGAATAAGTTCTGCTAAACGGCTGTAGGTTTGTGCTAATCTCGCGATCGCTTCACATCTTTCTTCTGTGGCTAGCATAATATCTACGCATAAAGCTGGATTTTGCGCGAATAAGCGATTAACAATCTCAATTTCTTGCCGATAACTAGGAGTTGACATTAATAAGCTTCGATCGATATCGGTATTTTCTGCTGACAAGAATGCACCGCAACAAAATCGAGAAAAGTGTCGCGTTGCTTGGATCGTTACCATGATGCGATCGTGTTCTTCAGGTGTGCAGCTAATTAATTCACCACCGCGATCGGCAATAAAATCTAATAACCACTGAAATATTTCGTCGTTTCGCCCAGAACAAATAACGACTTTTTGTCCAGCAAACGATTTAACGCTAGGACCAAACATCGGATGCAATCCCATCACGGCTCCGGCATGATTTGCCAGCATTGCCTGTACTGGTTGGGCTTTAATACTTGTAATGTCAGCTAAAGCTGTAGTTGGCAACAGATACTTAGCTGCACGTTCGATAACAGCTACTGTCCGTTCGATGGGAACGCTAACTATGACAAGTTCTGCTTCACCCAGCAGTTGACTGGCTCGATCCCAGTCTTGGTTTCCCAAAGTACTAACCTGATGTCCGGCTGTAGACAGTTGTTGAGTAAAAAACTGACCCATTCTACCCCGTCCACCAATAATCGTTATTTTTCGAGATCTATTAAAATTTGTCATTGGTCATTAGTCATTGGTCATTTGTTATTGATTGACTGTTAACTGATAACTTTGTAGAGACGTTGCATGTAACGTCTCTACACTGATAACTGACTTCATGTCACAGCAAATATTTGTGCCAGTGCGATCGAAATAGGTAAAAGACACAAAACGAATAAGCCATAAGGCAAACTGGCGAAACCAGCGGCAATCGTTGCATCGAGAATAACGAGCGATAGTATGCCCGATCGCACGGCATTACGGATCTGTTCTGGGGTGGGTTGGCTTACAGCTTGAATAACGGGTGGTAATAAGTAGCCTGTAAATAGAGCGATCGCGGGTAATGCTGTGAGGATGTGATAATTGGGCAGCAGCTCTAATCCGAATAGTGCGGTAATGACTGTAATAATTAGTAAAAGCGCGATCGTCGGAGTATTACCTTTAGCTCCATGCACTTCACCCTGACTGAGGCTAGTAATTGCAGCAATGTAAAAAATCGGAATAAGTGCTAAAAACCAATATTCACCAACTATTGCAGGCACGGCACTCATACCAAGGAGGAGATTGCCACCACGACACAAACCCATATTCAGCGCCCCTACTAGAGCCTGATGTTTGCCTAAACTGTCATACACGACTGCCCCAACTGCAATGCAAATAGCCAAAATTGCACTTAGAAAAGAGACTTGAGCAGCCGCGACTATACCAACAAGTAACAGCACGCTAGCTAGTGTAGCCGCGCTTTGACGCGATGCTCTCCCACTAGGGATAGGTCTTTCGGGTCGCTCTTTATTATCTAGTTCGGCATCAAAAACATCATTAAACACGACTCCACCACCATACAAACCCGTAGTCGCTAACAGCAACCATCCGAGTGCCTCCAATTCTAAAGTTCCAGCTTGAATCACCATAAAGCCAGAAATCGCAAATCCAGCCAGAATATCTGCCCAAGCAGTGACAATATTAGCTGGACGCATCAATTGAAGATATGCCCAAAGGCGATAGGAATTTAAACTTGTGGCACTCATAAGGGGTGAGGAGTGAGGGGCGAGGGGTGAGGGTAAGAAAGGGACAAGCGAGACAAGGGAGCAGGTGCGCAGGTGAGAGACAACCAACAATTAGCAATTACCAATTACCGATGACCCACACCTGATAACTGATAACTGATAACTGTTTACTCGATCAAAATGCATTCTCTACTGGCTCCCACTGTTGGTGCTTGTCCGCGCAGCACTGAGTTACCGTTAAACATGTGTCGCTGATCGATCGCATCTGAAGCCAGCCAGTCTGTTTCTTGTATTTGTCCGCTTTGGCTATATGCAGCTAGGGCATTTTCGTAGCAAACTGCTCGAACGTAAGTCTCTGGGATTCCCCGTTCTCGCATCAGTTGGGCAGTTTTGGGTACGGCAAGCGGATCGCTAATGCCCCAGTCAGCACTGCTATCGACAATAATGCGATCGCAACCGTATTGCTTGACAATCTCTACCATACGTGCGTTACCCATTTTGGTTTGCGGGTAAATGGTAAAAGCTGCCCAGAATCCCCGATCTAAAACTTCCCGTACTGTCTCTTCATTGTTATGGTCGATAATGACCCGTGCTGGATCTAAGCCATGCTCGACGCAAGCATCCATACTACGGCTCGTTCCTGCTTTTTTGTTGCGATGGGGCGTATGAATTAACACCAGCATATCTAGTTCTTTCGCTAGTTCTAATTGCAGGCGAAAGTATTTGTCTTCGGCTGGGGTTTGGTCGTCATAACCAATTTCGCCAATTGCTACCACACCTTCTTTGCAAACGTACAGTGGTAACAACTCCATCACTGCCTCGGCTAGAGCTTCGTTATTAGCCTCTTTCGGATTGATGCCGATCGTGCAGTAATGTTGAATGCCAAACTGACTCGCTCGAAACCTTTCCCACCCTACCAAACTATTAAAATAATCCTGAAACGTGCCAACGTGGGTGCGAGGTTGTCCCAACCAAAAGGCAGGTTCAATCGTCGCCACAATCCCTGACTCCCGCATAATTATGTAATCGTATGTAGTGCGAGCGGTCATGTGGATGTGAGGATCTATATAGAATTCGGAATTCGGAATTCGGAATTCGGAATTATTCATAATTTATACTCTTTTGTTGTTGCTCATTGGTCATTAGATATTAGTTTTGACTTTTAGCTTTTGACTTTTGACTTTTTCACTAATTCCCATAATTCAGGAGATACCGAGCGGTTAGCGGCTTGGCGTTCGCTGGCATAATCGAGTAGCATTTTGGTTAATTCTGGATTGGCACGGCGATCGAGTCCTTGAATTAAATGCAGTGGACTACCAACAAATAATGCTTTCAATATCATTTGATTCCAAGCAAGATTGTCAAAATACTCGGCTGGATATGGATTTTGTAAGGCTACAGCATTAAATACATCAGTCATGTTGCTACGTACTCCCTCAGCCGCCCGCGCTTTCAATCGCTCTGGGTAAGATAGCAATGGTAGAGCTTGGTAGAGTGCGACTAACTCCCCTATATCAGCAGCAGTAAAGACTTGCTCTAACGTTTGCAAGTATTGTGACTCGTCATGCTGTGGTAGAGCTAGGACTAGGAGTATCCGCGCAGCTCGCTCTACACTCCAATCGATCGGAAACCAACCTTTTCGGGCGATCGCAGCTGCTTGCAAGTCAGATGGCGTTAACTGCAAGCTGTTTTTGCCCGTATAGCGCGGCGTAGCACTAAAAGCTGTAAAAAATACTTTTACAGCCGCTCCTTGAGCAATTTGCGATCGCTTTTCCTCCAACCAATTCAAACCCGCGCGATCGACATTCCGCTCCAACCAACTATAAATTAAATCAGTGATGCTAACTTGTGTTGTAGTCATTGGTAGTTGGTAGTTGGTAATTGGTCATTGGTCATTGGCGATCGGTATTTGTAGGGGCGGGTTCACCAACAATCTCTACTTTTATTTCAAGATCTCGTCAAACCCGCCCTAACACCGCGACAATACGATTGTTCAGATGAATTTGATATTAATTAGTAATTGTTAATGGCTGATAATTGCCATTACCAATTACCCATCACCCATTACCCATTACCTTTTTCAACTTGACCGCAGCAACGCCAGCACCTAAAACAGCTACACCCAAAAATGCAGAAGGTTCGGGAACTTCAGCAGATGATGAGGAGCTATCTACAACATCTAACACTTGGACGCGACCTTGGAAAAAGTCGCCAACATAAAGCTTGCCATCTTTCAAGTCCGAACCTGCCGTCCAGTTAAACTTACCAGGTTCGAGATCTAAGGGATCGCCATAGGGAGAGGGTGCGCCTAACGATAAAGGTGGTACGACATTGCCATTTGCATCGCGGGCAGGTTCGCCAAATGCACTTAGAAAGTTACCATTTTTATCGAATACTTGAACGCGACTATTGATAGAATCCGTCACGTAGAGATTATCTTTCTCGTCCACTTCAACATCGATTGGCTGATTGAATTCTCCCTCTCCAGTGCCTTCTTTGCCAAAAGTAAGCAGCGCGTCACCTTCTGGGCTAACGACTTGAATGCGGTTGTTGAACTGATCGGTCACAACTAAATTTCCATCAGACCTGACTGCTATGCCTGACGGTCCTTGAAATTGTCCAGGTGTAGTTCCACTGCTGCCAATAGAACCAGTAACCTCGCCACTTGATGAATTAAATTTCAAGATGCGATCGCTACTATAATCACCCACGTATCCATTGCCTTTATTATCGAATACAATGCCCGATGGTCCAAAGAAAGGTCTGCCTTCAATGAGTCCGCTAAATTGACCTTGAGCAATGGAATTGACATAGTTGCCTTGCGGATCGAAGACGTTAATCCGGTTGTTGTTAACATCACCTGCATACAAATTCCCAGTATTTGGTTCAAAGGCGATCGCTGATTGCCCGTCAGATTGCCCAGGTCCGCTACCCGTACTGCCAATACCTTGAAGATAATTACCTTGTGAGTCGAAAACTTGGATTTGATCGGTTACGTCATTAGCCACGAAAACATTTCCTGTTTCTTCCTGTACTGCTATGCCTTGGGGAATGGCAAGCGTACCTGGAGTGAATGGAGTTTCTCCTGCGGCAAAGTTGGCTGGTCTACCGATATCACCCTCATATTCTAAGGTAATGGAAGCGTTAGCTTGGGTTGTGGTGGCGATGACACATCCAGCAGTAGCGATCGCGATCGAGAAATTTCTGAATAAACTCATTTGTCTGTCTCCTCTTGGTATGGTTACGCGATCTAAATCGAGGACTGAGATAAGGTTTTTGCTGGTTCTGGCGCGTTCGCGAAGCTTGCGCGAAGCGCATTCGCTTCTCGATCTTGTTGCTGTTTGCGTTTGAACCACGTACCACCACCCATAACTCCAAACAAGAGTAAGCCTAAGATAGAAGAAGGTTCGGGAACGGCTGCCGCAGACCCGACACCATCAACTCGTACAAGTTCCCCCGTACCTGGTCCAACCCCATTGTTAACGACATAGATCTCACCATCAGGACCAATATTAAGACCCGCAGCCGAGGCAAGTCCTTCACCCGCAGCTACAAGAGTCGTGCGCGTACCGTCAGGAGCAAGTTTGATTAGAGAGCCTGGTAGGTCTTGTAAGCTCTGACCGCCGCCTTTCCACTGGGCTTCGTCGGCAAATTGCAACACCAGTAAATTGCCGTCTCGATCGAATTTGATATCGGTAATTTGCGTAAAACCATCAGCAAAAACCTCTGGCTCGCCATTCTCTCCAATCCGCCAGACTTTTGCTTTACCTTCGGGATATGGGAAGCCCGTGAGTTCGCCAGCATATACGGCTCCATCGGGACCGATATCTACACCTGTAACTACCGATTGAATATCTACCTGGCTTGGTATTTGCTCTGCTGGTAGTCCAGCCGCCTCTTGCTCGGCTGGTACGCCAGGAACCGCATCTTGTCCTTGCTGTCCGGCTGGAGGTTGCTCTTGCCCCGCACCTGGAATAGATACATTTGGGGGAAATTCTGGATTTTCTAAGGTTTGCCCAGGAATTTTAGTTGCTTTAGTCTCGCCGCTATCAAGATTCACGTTCCAAATAACGTTAGCACCCCCATCACCGATATACGCAGTATTATCTTTAATCACAAAATCATAGGGATTGCTAATTACATCGCCGCCGTCGGGATTACTTGTAAGTTCGGCTTTCGACAAATCGGCAACCTCTGTTAAACTACCCGTGTTTAGATCTGTTTTGTACAATTTTCCCAAAGTAGTCGTGCCTAACACTTGGTCGGGTGCAACTGGAGGTGCAGCCTGCTGTTGCTGAGGAGGGAACTGGATGTTAGTAGAAAGAGCATTTAATTCTGCATCTCGGTTGGCTGGATTACCAGCAAAACCGGTCAGCAGATAAGCATTACCACTAGAATCAAAATTGAGTTCTTGCGGACCTGCACCTTGCTCTTTGGTTTGTTGTAAGGCTAAAGATTCAGTCCCGTCGATAACGCGACTTTGCGTTCCATCAGGCGTAACTTTTGTGACTGAACCAGTGTTACCAGAACATATCAGCTCAAATTGGGTACTAGGAGACGGTTGACACACACCATCACCCCCTAATCCTGTCTCGCCTATGTAGGCGTTACCTTCAGAGTCAAAACTAAGACCCCGTGCATTGTTGAGTCCATCAGCGAGTGTTGTTAATGACGCAGCTCTGGCGGCTTGCGGTCCAAAAACAAGGGCAATAGAAACAGTTATAAGTGCAATCGTAAGTTGTTTGAGCTTCATACTTTTGGCAACCAACTAATAAATGAAGTGAAAAATTTTAATGCCCCTGATGAAGACACCGAATCCCTTTTCCTCAATTTAAAAACAAAACGCGATCGCGCTTTCTCGTATTCTTCTAAGCAGAAGGTAAAAGATAGCTCATCCCTCTGGCAAAGGTGTCAAAATTACCAGCTTTAGCTTCTAGAAAACGCTTAATATTCATACTTTCAGCGCCAAAGTCCTCTAGTTGTAATTTACCGTGACGCGGAGCTTTGCCTACTTCCCAGAAACTAATGCGATGTTGAATACATCCACGGGCTTCTGAGTTACCAAAGGCATAGGCACAAGGAATCAGAATCACAGGACTGCGCTGAATAAAATTGTATTCAGGATAAAAATAATCCTGTTCTACAAGGTAGTAATTCTTGAGATCGTGGGTGCGAAATGTAACTTTTACTTTCTGGTTATATTCATCTAAGAATTCACCAGATTCGCTACTGACTTCGCCATCTGCTCGGAGTAGATGCGCCCATTCATCTAAATTACGTAAATCTTGTAAGTAGGCGATCGCAGTATCAAGCGGCGCGTCAATGTAAATCGTATCAGTATCAATTTTGTAACGTCCTTGAGCTGCTTGAGTCTCGCCAGCATTGCGTTCCAAAATTGCCTTAAGCGAGCGACATTCAGATGTATGAACTGTATGAATTCCCTCCATAATCATTGGAGTTCGGCGCGCTGGATCGACAAAACTCAACCAGTGAAAATAAACTCCTTTCTCATCTGTTCCTGGCTCTACATATTCGGGTGGAAATAATAGAACCGGATACACTTGGAAGTATTTTTGGTACTCAAAGCCACAGTGCCATTCTATACCGAAAAAAAGCGGATTTTCAATCTTTCTAACGTGGTAGAAAAGATCTCGTTGATAGCCAGAAGCAGTTCCTCGCCAGGTATTCTCATCGATCTGTTCGATCATCCGGCTAAAAAGAGTCCATTCATCCAGATTCTTTAAACTACAAAGATAGTCAAAAGCTATCTCTGGTGAAGTCGCAATATAAGCTGACGTAGCAAACGTATTTTTTTCCATCCGAAATTGGTAATAGATAAATAGTGAGTGGCTGGTGGCTAGCGGCTAGTGGTTGGATTCTTAATATCTAGTCATTAGTCACTAATCACTAATAACTGATTTACGCCGCGATCGCAAGTTTTCTTGCTTTTAATATCCGTTCTTCTGCAAGACGCTTAGAAGCATCTTGAGTTGTGATATTTTCTGCTTTTGACTTGGTGAAAATTTCTAGCAAAGTATCGTAGATGCTATGAATTTGTTTTAAGTAACTTGCCTCATCTGAAAATGTAAGTTCGTGGTAAACATTAATTAAGCCGCCAGAATTAATTACATAATCGGGGCAGTAAATAATTCCTTTTGATTTCAGCATTGCGCTGTGAATGTTCTCATCTTGCAGTTGATTATTAGCACAGCCTGCAATAATAGAAGCTTGAATTAAGGGAATTGTCTCGCTATTAAGAATTGCTCCCATTGCACAGGGAGCAAAAATATCAACGTCGAGTGAATATATGTCTTCAGGTTCTACAACTGTTGCCCCATAGAGTTGCTTAATTTCCTCTGCTCTATTGTGATTTAGATCCGTGACAAAAAGTTTTACACCACGCCGATGTAAATAGTCACAGAGTTTTCCGCCAACATTTCCTAATCCTTGAACGGCAACTCGCAGTCCGTTCAAATCTTGTTTGTTGAACTGAAAGAAAACAGCAGCTTGAATTCCTAAAAACACTCCTAAAGCTGTTGCTGGAGCTGGACCACCAGCTTTTCCCGTTAACCCAACAACATATCTAGTTTCGCGCCGCATCTCCTGCACGTCTTCAGGACAAATATTCACATCTTGACCTGTAATAAAACGTCCTTGAAGACTATCGACAAAACGCCCATACGCCCTGAGCATTTTGTCTGTCTTCTGGTCGGGATTGGCAATAATTACTGCCTTGCCACCACCTACGGGAATATTGGCACAAGCAGCCTTATAGGTCATACCGCGACTCAGACGCAGAACATCTCGTAAAGCATCTTCTTCACTAGCATAAGGAAATAGCCGAGTTGCGCCCATCGCTCGTCCCAAACTCGTATCGTGGAGAGCAATTATGGCTTTAAAATTCAGTTCTTTATCTTGAAAAAACAGGACTTGCTCGTGTCCCATTTCTTTAACGGTCTCAAACAGCTTCACGCATCTATCCTCAAATTAGGGGCTGGGGACAATTCAAGTCGCAAGTCGCAAGTCGCAAGTCGCAATTAACTAGCTACTAGCCACTAGCCACTAGCCACTCACTATTCACTATTCGCTAATCATGGGGAATGAAACTTGTTCTTTAGCAGTTGATTTAACCCCTTGCGCTTGCAGGCTCTTGTTACGTCCGCCGGAAGGTGCGAGTCGCGAAGGGTCGATGATGACATCGACGACAAAAGGAAGAGGAGAATCGATCGCGTATTGTAATGCTGCTTCAAGCTCAGACTCTTTTTCGATGCGAATGCCATCAGCTCTCATCCCGCGAGCGATCGCCACAAAATCGACTTGGGGAATCGTTGCATCTGCACCTTGCAGTTTCAACATCTTCATCCCCTGTTCGCACATGTTGTACCGTCCGTCATTCAGCACGATCCAGATGGCAGGAATTTGATACTTGACGGCAGTGTTCAACTCGTTATTCATCAGCATTGAACCGTCTCCGGTGATGGCAACGGCTTTACTCTTACGTCCCAAGGCTATACCAATCACACCTGCTACCATATGTCCCATCGAACCAACTCCGGTGCTGACTCGATAGCGATTTGGTTTGTCAATTCGCAACATGTGCGTTGCCCAAGTAAACGAATTCCCAGACTCAGCAGCGATCGCCGCGTTGCTACCTTCAACCATTACCTTTTGAATTGCTGCCATCAAGACTTCAGGTCTAATTAAATCGCTAGTTGCAGCGGTAATTGGTTCTGGTTCGGGGTGGGGTAGCGTTCTATTTGCGCGACTTTTCAGAGTTGCAAAGCTTTGCGTCTTATCCATGTACTTGAGCAGCGATCGCAAAAATGCACCGATATCGGCTTGAACTGGTACTGTTTCAGCTGCTGGATAAGCAACTCCTGGAACTACTGGATCGATGTCTACATGAATAAATCCTCTCGCAGGAACCATCGTCGGATTCCAAAATGAAGTGGGTTCTCCCAATCGCGTTCCCAGTACTAAAGTTCGCAATGGTGGAGATTCTTGCATGTACTTCAGAACTGAGGTATGACCACCTAAGCCTGTAACGCCAACAAACTGTGGATGGTCTTCAGGAAAGATTCCTTTCCCACGGGGAGAACACATCACTGCGGCTCCGGTACGTTCGGCTAGCTGATAAATCTCTTCAGCAGCATTTCTCGCGCCAAAACCCACCCAGATCGCAAAAGGTGCTTCGGTTAAAAGTTGCACGCAATGGGCGATCGTTTCCTCACTGGGGGTTATGAGAGCGTGGGAAAGGTCTAACTGAGGCAGTGGTATGCTCAGACTGCTAGTTTGTACGCCTGTCGGAATACTCAAATGAGCGACAAAACCGCCAGATTGTGACAGTCCGAGGGCAAGTTGGCGGGAAATTTGCGGTAATTGCTCGGCACACTCAAGTGTAATCGCGTAGTCGAACAGCACTCCTGGGGTAAAAATTCCCGCTTGTGGCATGGTGTAGGTGCTAGTTTCTTGTATTGCCCAGCGTCCGCGCTGTGCGGCAGAGGTACAAGCTGAGATTAATATAACTTTTGCTCCTTCTCCCCGCCCTGCTAGCAATCCCGTTAGCGAGTTCGTTAGTCCCGGTCCGGCAGTGGTAAAGACAACAACGGGGCGATCGCTAGCAAAACATGCTTCTACAGCTGCAAAAGCCGCTCCTCCTTCGTGACGGCAGTGAATCACCTGGATGCTGCTATTAGACAAAGCACCCCAAATGGTTGCCATTGCACCCCCGGCAACTCCAAAGGCATATTTGAAGCCTAAGTCTGCTAGCATCTGCGCGATCGCATCTGCCACTGAAGGCAACACAAGTATCTGAGTGCTAGTATCGTTATCTTCCGACTCGGCTGCGATGTTGCTGGAATCTTTGGAGTTGTAATACTTATAGCTAGGATCGAGAGATGATGCTGATTCGGCGCTACCAGTGTCTGGATGGAATGTGGTTTCTGAGTCGATGCTACCAGTGTCTGGATGGAATGTGGTTTCTGAGTCGATAGAAGGAGACGAGCGAATGTGGTTGTCGGTCATTGCTGTTTGGGTGATAGGATTTTCAGCACGTTCCGATCGCGATCGAATCGTCAGAACGTAGAAACTCAAACCTGGAAAGAAATATTAGAGCTGAAATTTGTTTCTAACTTCCGTTGAGTTGGAATTGCTAGTCAATTTAGATTAGCAATTGCTAATTTGCAGTCAGTTTCGTGTAGATGACTGACAAATTCAACGCCAAAAAATAAGCCACTTTTAAGAGTTATGGTTTAGCTAATTGTCAGTACTGCGATCGCCGATAGAATCAAAATTATAAAGTGAATTGGCGAGGTACTAACCGAAAAGCTTACATAACGCGGCATAGTGGTTCCAATGAGTAATTTTTTGATGCGCTTGCCATTTCTTTTGATTTAGCTTAGATTTAGCTCGCGGCAACGCGACAGCGGTGTTCGTTTCTCCAAGCTTGAGGACTCGTACCGTAAAACTGACGAAAGTAACGACTGAAATGGCAAACGTCTTGATAGCCAATGGTTTCAGCAATTTGACCGATAGTCTGCTCGGTTTTTTGCAGCAAGCAAATTGCTTGTGCCATTCGGCGTTCTACTAACCAGCGATGAACGCTCTTACCAGTTTGCTGTCTGACTAAATTAGTTAAATAAGCTGGAGAATAACCCACAGCTTGTGCTATGTCACACAGAGTAATTGGTTGCCAGTAATTCTCTTCAATGAAGCGAAACACAGCTGCCATTTGAGAAGTTGCCGGAAAGATTGAGTGCAAAGCTGTAGAGTTTAAAGTTTCAGCAACCGCTGCTTTTGAAAGTGTCTGCCGATCGTTAGATGTATACCATTTCTGAATAGTCTCTCTCTTTTCCAGTTGGACGTTAATTGCTCTGAGTAATTCCTTTAAAGTACAAGGTTTAGTTAGATAATCATCTGCTCCTAACTCCATGCCTTTACGGATGTCATCTCGCGTTGTTCTACTAGTAACAAAGATGAACGGAATAACTGCTGTGGCAGGGTTTTTGCGGATGGCAGTTAGAACACCAAACCCATCGTATTCGGCTATTCTAGCAATGCCACACACGATTAGATCGGGTAATTGCTTTTGGACTTGTTGTATACCAACCGCACCATTTTCAGCACTAATGGCATGAAAACCTTTAGCCTCCAAACACTCTAAAAATAAATTGCGAGTTTGGACGCTCTCTTCTATCACCAGAATCTTTTTCACCATATCCTCTGCCATGAAAACGTTATTAACATGGGAAGGATTTATCTGAATGAGACAGATCTGTCAAAAGCATTTTGCAACGCTCTTGTCCTTCCATTGAATGCAAGAGTCGTTAATTCGAGCGGTAACACCCTCTCTAAAATAGAGTTTCAGAGCAGAGTAGCGTAGATACTACATGTGTCCATCTAATCTAGCAAGCAATCGTCTACTGTATTAAATATGACTCTAGAAAATACCGAATTAAGCAACGAACTTAACGCGGAAATACTTGAGACACCTGAACAAGTCACTAATCAAGAGCTTAACAAAGATTTTGTCTACCTGCGAAAGCCACTATGTGTAGTTTATGTCTGATTTATGTCTAACTTGTTTTTTTTTGATTCAGCCAGCAAATATTGATAAGTAATTACTATCAAAATGAAAATTCTTGTTTTTAATTAGAGAGTTGTTGTGCTGTATACGCAAATAATATAAACGCATATGCTCATGCTCGCTCTTATGTAAATTAGTGCGATCGAACACACCTTTAGAAACCATACAATCTCATGCTTTTGATAGACGCGGGAGTAAGAATACAGTAGCTATTGTGTTGCTTGTCGTTGATTTGCGTGTAATCTTAATCTAAAGTCTCAGTCAGAGTTCGAGTAGCAAACAATCATTTCTAGAACGTCCGATCGCGTTTACTGTATTAAAAGTCACTCAGATTCAGCCCAGAAAAACCTAAGATTCAGCTCTTCACATCACGACAAAAACTAAGTGATGAAGATAAGTTAGGTATAAAAAAAATTGACTAGTTTAATAAAAAATTAATTTCAGCAGCGCTATTGATTTAACACTGCTGCCGATCGCACTCAAAACGATCGCCAAATCTAACTTCTACGACTTAATTGCTGGAACTGCAATCGCCAAGCGATCGTAGCAAAGATAGTCAGACTCAAAACAGCTATTCGAGAGCTAGATCTAGAATTTGTCATCTTCAACGTGTCGTATGTGTAGCCATACTTAGTTAAATCTAATGTGTCGGCTGGGGTAACTATATCGTTTGCAGGTACAGCAGGTAATAAAGATAATTGATCTCCCGTTCCTTGATTGGCTGGGGTTGATTCACCTCCATCCCAGGGCCACATGCGATCGCTCAAATTTTCCCCATAATGACCACCTTGAGCGGGATAATATTGACTACCAGCATGACCGCTTTGCTGCCATTCCGCCCAGAGTCGATCCACATTAGCATGGATTAACCAAAATACCGGATCGTAAATCGAACTCGCAAGAGAAGCCATTGTGCCTAGAGGTTCGGGACGACCTACACTAGGGTCGAAATTAGCTCCACCTACAAAGCTGTGAAAATAATTATGCATGAATACTCCATTTTTTGGCTGACCGGAGGGATTTAATTGAATGAACCCTTCGATCGCTTGGCGAAAAGTATCGTAGTCGTTTGCAGCCAGAATGCGATCGACATCTGCTTGAGGTACTGGGTAATTATTCGTTGGCGGAAGTTGCATGAAGCGCAGTAGCACTTCACCCATCGGTTGTCCATCTGGTGTAATGTGCAATTCTGGGTACAAATTCCAGCCATTGGCGGCGCTAAAAGTACCGGGAACTGCACCACCCGAAAAATCGCCTGCATCTGGAATTGAGATTGTGACTCCTTCGCCATTGCCACCCGCAAAGTCATCTGAGAAAATTGCTGCTAACGCTTGGGGGTTCGTCCAGTCCCAATAAGGAAGCGTGACGTTAGGATCGACCGATCGCAAAGCTGTTTCAAATCGCCAGATAAATTCGCGATGCCAAGGTAATAATATCGAACTTTCGTGAGCGCCATCATGCCCAGCTGCTGGACCTTTAGCATCTTTTGACATTAGCCCCATTGCTGCTACGTGTTGAGCGACAAACTCGTCGTAAATGCTAATTTGATGCTCGGGTAAAGTGGTGTTTTTTAGGGTTTTAACTGCCTTGATGAAGGCTGCTTTCTCTGTAGAAGTGAGGTCAATAATATTTTTTCTGACGGCTATATTGTCGTCAGCACTGACAGAACTTCCCGATCCGATCGAAATAGCAATTAAACTCACAGCCAATAAGAACGCGATCGCGCGGCGAAACATCTTCATAGTCTTACTTTTTCTTCTCTTGCATTGCTCATCTGCTGAGGCAGTCACTAGAAAAACTAAGTTAGAAGAAGCAAAACAGCAAAACAATGGATAATTTTTTGAAGTCCTGTCGATTCTTTTGTAATTACGTCGATAATCAAAAAGATAGGAATTTTAGAGTCAATCTTCACCGCTCGTCTGTGACTCCCATGGATATTTGAGCTGGGGCAGGCTAGCGCAAGAGGTAAGAGTCAGGTGGGCAATGCCCCACCTTACTAAAATGAAAATTCAATTAATTTTTATTAAAATTGCTGCTTTTTTTAGAAAACAGTAAAATAGAATACAGAAACAAAATCGTTCATCTCTACAATTTTTTTAAATTCTGTCTTCTGGCAGATGTGATG
>NZ_PYCI01000234.1:0-4244 GCF_003015105.1 Chroococcidiopsis sp. CCALA 051
CAAGGGGGACAAGGGGGACAAGGAAGCAATTCCAGCCACTCAGCAACTACCAACTACCAACTACCAACTACCAATCACCAATTACCAATTCTCAAAATCACGGATTTAAAACAGCATTACAGCTTAGAACGCAATTTTATCGAGCGGTTGTTTAAAGCTGAAGACCAGACAATTAAGGCTGTAGATGGAATAAATTTGGAACTTTTCCCTGGGGAAATTTTGGGATTAGTTGGGGAATCGGGCTGTGGTAAGAGTACTTTATCTAGGACAATATTACAGCTAGTTCGCCCTACATCGGGAAAAGTAGAGTGGCAAGGCACGGATTTAACTACTTTGTCGCGACAAGATCTGCGCCTTTCTCGACGACAAATGCAAATGATCTTCCAAGATCCCCATGCTTGTCTTAATCCAACAATGACAGTGGGACAGAACATTGCCGAACCTTTGTTCATTCATCACATAGCTAATTCTACAAAAGCGAAAGAGCAGGTGATGGCAATGCTGAAGCGAGTCGGACTAGTTCCAGCAGAGAATTACTACAGCCGCTATCCTAGCGAACTATCTGGCGGACAACAGCAGCGAGTGGCGATCGCCCGTGCGTTGATTACTCGTCCGCGACTGATAATTTGTGACGAACCTGTCAGTATGCTTGATGCTAGCATCCAAGCTCAGGTACTCGATTTAATGCTGGAATTAAAGCGAGAGTTCGATTTAACTTATTTGTTTATTACCCATGACTTGTGGGTAGCTCGATTTTTATGCGATCGCATTGCTGTGATGAATAGCGGTCAGATTGTCGAAATCGATACGACTCAAGCTATCTTTAACAATCCTCAGCATCCTTATACCCAAGCGCTGTTGGCAGCTGCACCGTTATTAGGAAGTCAGTAGGGGCGGGTTTGGAAACCCGCCCGTACGGGAGTAGGGAGTGGGGAATGTAAGAGCTGTGCGATCGAGTGGATGAGGGGTGAAGAGGTGATGAGAACGATTCGCGATGCAGTGGTTGCCGATTTGTCAGAAATTGTCGCAATTTATAATGCTGCAATTCCCGACCGATTAGCAACAGCCGATCTAGAACCCGTATCTGTAGAAAGCCGCACGGATTGGTTTTTCGCCCATTCTCCAGCAGAGCGTCCGATTTGGGTATTGGAAATAGATGCAGCTATAGCTGGCTGGCTGAGTTTTCAATCTTTTTATGGACGACCAGCTTATAAAGCAACTGCGGAGGTGAGTATATACGTTTCTCCTAGCTATCGTCGCTGTGGGGTGGGGCGACAATTGTTATCTTACGCGATCGAGCAAAGCCCCAGCTTGGAGTTAAAGACTCTATTAGGCTTCATTTTTGCCCATAACCAGCCCAGCATAGAACTATTTGATGCGTTTGGCTTTCAGCGTTGGGGTTATTTACCCCAAGTTGCCAATCTTGACGGTGTAGAGCGCGATTTGGTCATAATGGGAAAGCAAATTCAGTTATCAGTGAAGCAAGAGAGCAGGGAGCAGGGACGAGCTGGGAGCAGTTAATTTCGACTGCCTGACTTGCGAATGCGCGACTTCATCTATATAAATACCCCTTTTTCTAGGATACTTAAGGTTGATATAATTCCGAAGCAGTTCGATCGCAAAACTATCAGCACGCTATCAACTTAGTGGTGTGTTAGCAATTGGTATTGTTTATTACAGGTGTTCATGACTACACTGATTCCACAGCCTCAACAACCAACTTACGGTTCCTTCAATACTGAAATACGTCTCAAAGATATCCTCAAAACCATACCTAAAGAGTGCTTTCAACGGGATCGCCTGCAAGCATGGTCGCAGGTATTCATTAATATTTTTATGGTTGTGGTGGGTTATGTAGGTTTAGCGATCGCGCCTTGGTATTTGTTACCCTTTGTTTGGATTTTTACCGGTACAGCGTTGACCGGTTTTTTTGTGATTGCTCACGATTGCGGACATCGCTCGTTTGCCAAACGCCGTTGGGTTAACGATTTAGTAGGGCATACGCTACTATTACCGTTAATTTACCCTTTCCATAGCTGGCGCATCTTACACAATCACCACCACCTACACACTAATAAAATCGGTGAAGACAACGCATGGCAGCCTTTTCAACCAGAGTTTTATGCTAGTTTAGGTTCTCTCGGGCAATTTGGGTATCGACTAATGCGGGGTGAATTCTGGTGGATGGCTTCTACCTTGCACTGGGGAGCATTACATTTTAACTGGACTCGATTTGAAGGGAAACAACGCGAACAAGTCAGATTTTCGGCTTTGTCAGTCATTGTTTTTGCCGCGATCGCATTTCCGCTACTTTTTGCTACTACTGGTTTCTGGGGAGTTATCAAATTTTGGTTTATCCCTTGGTTGGTCTATCATTTTTGGATGAGTACTTTTACTCTGGTACACCATACAGCTGTAGATATTCCTTTCTACCATCCTCATGAATGGAATGCGGCGCGATCGCAGTTGTCAGGTACAATTCATTGCAATTATCCCCGATGGGTAGAATTTCTCTGCCACGATATTAGCGTCCATATTCCCCACCACATTTCGACTGCAATTCCTTCCTACAAACTGTGGCAAGCTTATCGCAGCTTACAACAAAACTGGGGTGATTATTTACACCCAGAATCCAACTTTTCTTGGTCTTTAATACACGAAGTTACGTCTCAGTGTCATATCTACGACCCTGACAATTGCTACCAGTCATGCCGGGAATTTCGTTTAGGGAACAGAAAATAAGGACAAGTTAAAAGTCAGAAGTCAGAAGTCAGAAGTCAGAAGCTAGGAATGAGCGATCGTTGGTGAGTGACTAGTGGCTAGTGATTAGTGGTTAGACTCAACTCTTGTTACCAGCCACCAGTCACTAGTCACTGATAACTGACAACTGATAACTGATTCATGTTAAGATGCATGTCAATTCTGAAAGCTGTGTTGAGAAGGAAAATTTAAGTATGGAAGCCGCATTATTGTTAGCAAAACTACCGGAAGCATATTCCATCCTAGATCCTCTAGTTGACGTTCTGCCCTTGATTCCTCTATTTTTCTTGCTGCTAGCTTTTGTTTGGCAAGCGGCTGTTGGCTTTAGATAAGCTAGGGCTAAACGCAGCGCTAACTCTTAATACGTGGAAGCAGGATAGGCATCGTCTACCCTGCTATTTTTTCAGATGAATTGTTCAACAAATTTTAATGAGACAGACTGTGAAGGCTACTTTTCTTCACCCACCACGGCGAGAACCAATTGACTTTTGAAATGCCGGACGTTCTGCGAGTCTTTTGACATAGCTAACCACTGCTGGGTAGCCACTCAGATCTAGCTTTAGCATGATGGGAATGTAACTTAAGATAGAGCCGACCGCGACATCAGCTGCACTAAAATGTTGACCGAGCAAATAAGATTGCTGTTCTAGAATTCGATTGAGGGCAGTCATCAAACGCGGCATTTCGCGATCGCGGTTTGCTTCAACAAAAATTCCTGGTCCTAGTGTGGCATTAGCAAATAAAATCCATTGGCTCAGCTGAGCGCGTTCTGCTAAGGACAGCTCAGCTTTTTCATACTTGTCGGCAAGATACGCAAGAATTGCACCAGATTCCCACAATCGGACATCTCCGTCTACAATTGCTGGCACTTTACCAAAGGGGTTAATGGCAAAATAATCTGGCTGGAGATGCTCTCCTGCTTTCATATCCAGCATGACAAATTCGTAGGGAACTTCTAGTTCTTCCAGATACCATTGAACGATCGAGGCACGGCTAAAAGCACCACCATAAAGCTTGAGCATGTTGGCAAGATTAAAATATTGTTACAAAACTCGACAATCACAGAACTTGATGGGTGTAAGCGTGCTGCTTTACATTGTCGTCTTTACTAACAACTCGTTTCGTATTTAGTACGCGCTTGCGTTCTGTGGAATAATTAAAATCTTCACGAGTTGTGCCGAGAGGAATGAGAGCCTTAGCAACAGTACGGCTCTTGTAAGTACGAGCAGCAGCGATCGCCCGTTGTCCGAAGTCGTCGCTAAATTGGGCTGAGGTGGGAAAACCAGCAGGGATCTGTAATTTGTCCCCAGCTAAAACCGTTCCCAGGGTTGTAGCGCTAACCAGTTTGTAAGATGTGGGAATACCTTTAGCGATCGCTTCTAAAGCAGCAGAGGGTATCGGCTCGATAATTTCTAGTTCGCGCACTTCTCCCTCTTCCTTCACAAAGCATGTCGCTAATCCGATCGCAACGTAGTCTTCCGAGG
>NZ_PYCI01000135.1:0-17443 GCF_003015105.1 Chroococcidiopsis sp. CCALA 051
TTACCCATTACCATCTGCATTCCTTTTACAAGCAATTTAGTATCTTCGTAGGAGACAATCAATGTATATCGGTCGCGATTGGTCAATCGAGCATAACCAACGGGCGAAAGTCAACAACGCCGAACTCAGATATGCGCTGGTAGGGAGTGGCGAACCCGTACTTTGCATTCACGGCACGAATATTGCTGACAGCCTGATTACGCCACTGCAATTTTATCCCCAACTGTTTGAAAAATACCAGTTTATTAGCTACTACAGAGCTGGCTACAACGGCAGCACTCTAGAAAAAGATAGTTTGAGCATTGAAGAAGGCGCAGAACACGCTAAACAATTGCTGGAGCATTTAGGGATTGAAAAAACACATATTCTCGCTTTTTCCTTTGGTGGTGTGATTGGCTTTCAATTCATGCTTTCCTATCCTGAGATGGTGCATTCTGCCATCCTGCTCGAACCATACTTGCCGAGAGAAGCACCAGAGGCAGTGGAAGCAAACGTGAATGCCTTTAACCGAGCGATGGATCTGTTTAAAGCTGGCGATCGCCTGGGTGCTGCTCAGCGTTACATGGTGGATGTCTGCGGACACAGTTTTTTGAGTGCTGTCGATATGACGAATCCAATTGACGTGTGGGACAGAGTTGCCGTTGATGCCAATATCGCTTTCACAATTGATTTCCCGGCAATTTCCAATTGGGGATTCAGAATGTCAGAGGCAGATCGGCTAGTCGAGAAAAAACCAACTATGCCAATCTTAGCGGCGATGGGATTGGACAGTGAAGCGGCGATGCCTGGTTTTCGCGAAACGCAGCAGTTTCTGATGGACTGGCTGCCGCAAGCCGAACGGTGCGGCATTATGAATGCAACTCACGGGATGCAAAGCATGAATCCTGTAGAAGTCGGACAAGCTGCCCTGGCTTTTCTCCAGAAGCACCCAATGGTTTAAGCCGGAGAAGTATTCATATGTCATTACTCGCGCAAGCCGAGCAGTTTTTCGCAGCACTTAACGCCCACGATCTCGATCGCGTAGCTGCCGCGATCGCACCGTCAGCCATCGTTCGCACGCCCATAGGGTCATTTACTGGCGGTGAAGCCTACCGAGAGTGGATGTTAATGCACTTCCGAGCGCTACCGGATTTCACTCACGAAATTCGTGGTATGGCAGCTGAATCAGATCGGATGCTTGCCTTCGAGCTGCACGCTACTGGAACTATGACTGGTCCGCTCGCCATGCCAGGTGGCGATTTGCCTCCTACTGGCAGAAGCATAGATATCTCGGCATCCGATTTCTGGCGGTTTGAGGACGAGCTAATCGTCGAGTATCATCTCTACTTCGATCGGCTCGATTTCTTCGGACAGTTGGGACTGACTCCACCAGCTGATTATTAATTTTTGACGCGATCTTGTATCTTTCTACTATCACTTTTTGAAAGAAGATTATGCAGACACGCACTCTCGGTAACAACGGTTCCAATGTCTCTGCTCTCGGTTTAGGGCTGATGGGGATGTCAGATTTCTACGGTCCCGCTGACCAAGCTGAAAGTATCGCAACCATACACGATGCGATCGCAGCTGGAATTACGTTATTGGATACAGGAGACTTCTACGGATCGGGTCACAATGAGATGCTCCTGCGCGAAGCCCTGAAAGGTCGCAGGCGTGAAGATGTCTTTATCGCCGTCAAATTCGGGGCGATGCGATCGCCTAACGGTGGTTTTATTGGCGTTGATTGCCGTCCTGCTTCCGTGAAAAACTTCCTTGCCTACACGCTCAAACGGCTGGGAACCGACTACATCGATCTTTACCAACCAGCGCGGATAGACCATACAGTACCGATCGAGGATACAGTCGGCGCGATCGCCGAAATGGTTAAAGCGGGCTACGTGCGCCATATCGGGCTTTCAGAAGCAGGAGCCGAAACCCTGCGCCGCGCCCAAGCCGTTCACCCGATTAGCTGGCTGCAAATTGAATATTCGCTCCTCAGTCGCGGCATTGAAGCTGAGATTCTGCCGACAGCTCGCGAACTCGGCATCGCGATTACTGCCTATGGAGTCCTGTCGCGCGGTCTTTTGAGCGGTCACTGGTCGAAAGAGCGATCGGCAACAGCCCGCGATTTCCGCGCCCACCTGCCCCGCTTTACGGGCGCAAACTTAGATTGCAACCTCGCCCTCGTCGAGGCGTTACGGGCGATCGCCCACGAGCAAGGGGCGACAGTGGCTCAAGTCGCGATCGCCTGGGTTTTAGCGCAGGGAGCAGATATTATTCCGCTGGTTGGCGCACGTCGGCGCGATCGCCTTGCTGAGGCGCTGGGTGCGTTGGAACTAGAGCTGTCCGTCGCAGATCTCGCTCGAATTGAAAAGGCAGTACCAACAACTGCGGTGGCGGGCGATCGCTACGATGCCGGACAGATGGCTATGCTCGACAGCGAAAGAAAAACATAAAGACGTTAACAAGAGTTTTGCTATGCCTACCATTCAATTTACATATTGCACGGGATTAAGAAGAGAGATTTTTGCCAACGCCCGCTTAACTGGTAACTGGGACGGCAACGGACGTTATTCGGAGCAGTGGACGACTATCCCCATGCAACAAACTATTGGTGAAGATGGCTGTCCCTGCTTTACCACAACAGTCGAGTTAGATGATTCGCAAGTTGGTTGGTTATTTCGCTGGGCTGTTATTTTAGATAGTTCAGCAGGTGCAGATCGGTGGGGTATTGCCACTGAGATTAATGATAGTAATTCGAGCGATCGCTACCGCAGTTTTACACTACAACCTGACAGCGGTAAACCGCAACCAGAACGCTATTACCTCACCCATTCCCGTCTTCTGGGAGCGCAAAAATACTATAACGACGCACCCCAACCAGCGATTCAATTTGCTGTCTGGTCGCCTAACGCTCAAAATGTGGAAGTGGTTTTTGGTGGTAGTAGCGGTTACATCGGCGATGACGGTTCTGGTATCGACTCCTCTCGCAGTGCGCTGGCTTTATCCCGACAAAACAATGGCATTTGGCTAACCAATATTGCTAATTCCGCCCTGGCTAATTTCGCCAATTTTGACCATCTGTCCTATATGTATCGGATTACGAAGCAGAACGGCAGAGTAGAATACAAAACAGATTTATATTCCCGCTGTCAGATAGGGCAAGGAAATATCAATCCCAACGGCGCAGCTTATACTGGCGATTACCGCGAACTCGATGGTTCGGTAAGTTGTTCGGTGGTTGTCGATCCCGATCGCGTTTTGATGCAACCTGGAGATAGCATTACGTCATCTTCACAAGAATTTACCTCTGAAGCAGAGTTTTGGCAAAACGAATTTAATCCCAATCGTCCCCTTCCCCGTCGCGTTGAAGATTTAGTTATTTACGAACTGCACATTGGTGCGTTGGGATACGGTACGAATCGACCTGGCAATTTTGCCGATGCTATACAACTACTGCCCTACTTAGTCGATTTAGGTGTCAATGCAGTTGAATTACTGCCCATGTCTGAATTTAGAGACGAGCAAAACTGGGGTTACGAAACATCCCACTACTTTGCTTTAGAATACAGCGCGGGTGGTCGCGACCAATTGAAGCATTTTGTTCGCGAGTGCCATCGCAACGGTATTGCCGTAATTATGGATGTGGTATATAACCACTACTCTCCAGATGCCGGACGCGCGCAATGGGCTTACGATTCGGACGTTCCCGAACAAAACATTTATTACTGGTACGAGGGCAATTCTAGCAACTATTTCTACTCGGACGGCAGGCACTTCCCAGAAGGCGGATATGTAGACAACATGTCCACTGGTTTCTCTCCCCGCTTTCATGAGGAGATGGTACGCAAGATGTTTATCAGCAGCGCCGCGACTCTATTAGAAGAGTTTCACGTTGACGGTTTCCGCGTCGATCAAACAACTTCGATGCACTCATATAACGTACTACATGCCGATGGTAGACCGTTAGGTAACGTTAATGTTTTTGGGGCTAAATTCCTGCGAGAATGGTGTCGGACGCTGAAGCTGATCCGCCCTGATGTGATGTTGATGGCGGAGGATCATTCTGATTGGGATCGAGTCACCGAGTCAACTGAAAATGGTGGTTTGGGGTTTGATGCGGCTTGGTATTCCAGTTTCTACCATAATTTAGTCGGCGATGCCAGCGCTGGAAGAGAATATGCCAAATTAATTCCCACGGCTGGCTATGGTGACAACGATCCGCTAGCGATGGATTACTTCGCAGGCGCGTTAGCAGCATCCGGCAGTCACAAAGTCGTCTATCACGAATCCCACGACGAAGCGGGTAACTCTTATTACGACGAAGGAGGCAATCGCGTTGAATCTCGGCGCACGATTGTAGCGGCAGTTAATTCTGCACCTTTAATTGGCGACACGCGGCGCTTTGCTGAGGCACGCTGTCACTTTGCTTGTGGCGTGACAATGTTGAGTGCAGGTACGCCAATGTTTCTCATGGGTGAAGAAATTGGGGCGCAAAAAGCCTACAGATACCGCGACTTTATTAATAACCGCGAAGATTTGTTAGGCGAACGGCAAACCAACGGACAGCGATTGTTTCGATTCTATCAGGATATCATTCGATTGCGACTCAACAATTCAGGATTGCGATCGCATAACATTGACATCATCCACGTCCACAATTCTAACCGAGCGATCGCTTTTAGACGCTGGGACAACTCCCAAGAATTTTTAATCGTTGCCAGTCTGAATAATAATCCTTTTGGTTCGGGATATGCGATCGAATCTTCTCGTCTTGGCAATGGTACGTGGCGCGAAGTTTTTAACAGCGATGCCGAACCTTATGGGGGAAATAGTGTCGGTAATTTAGGCGGATCTATTGGTTCTAGCAATGGGTGGATTCATGTTGTCATTCCGGCAAATGGATTTGTTGTTTTGCAGCGAATTTAGATCCCCCCAACCCCCCTTCAAAAGGGGGGCAATAAGATTTTTCGTTAGGATCGATTTAGATCTTTTCATCCCTTCTTAAATAGGAGAGTCATAGAACTTTTTGTTGAACCACAAAATTCATCTGCTATCCACGTCTAATTTTTTAACTTTTAACTTTTAACTTTTGACTTACTTTATCATGCCAAAATACACAGTTGAAGATGTTCTAGATATCATTAAAACCTTTACTCCAGAAGAAAAAATTGCCCTGCAATCTCAGCTGGCTACAGCCTTAAATTCTCCAGCAAGTGTCACACCCTCAAGTAGAAACCAACAATCTCAATCTTTTGGTAACGTTACCCTTGGTAGTGGCAATACTTTTGATGCCAATCAGATTTCTGCTGAAGGTTCAGTAAACTTAGCCCGTAGTACAAACAAAGGTGAATTTGTTAAAAAAGAAATTCAAGAAGCTTTAGACTTATTACAAACGCTTAAACAAGGAATTGCTCAAACTGAGACGCTGAATGTATTAGAAAAGAAAAATGCTGAGGCAACGATTTCAGTTGTAGAAGAAGAAATTACGAAGCCCAAACCAGATAAAAATTTACTGACTCAAGCAGGAAGCGCTTTAGAAAATTGTTGTAAAAAAGTAGCAGAATTTGCCGATCCTGCCTTGGCTATTGCGAATATCATCGCCATGATAGTTTAACGGTTATCAGTGACTTGTGACTAGTGACTGGTGACTAGAAAAGAATCCAGCCACTGGTTCCACTAACCACCAGCCACTCACATGACAAAAAATGCTAAACAGTCAACAACAAGTACAAAGTTTTGGTGATATTGCTTTAGGTGATGGAAATGTTTTTACGATTAACCAAATCCTCCAAGTCACCGCTTCTGCAATTCAGACTCGTCCTCTCAATCCAACATCACCTTATCGGGGACTGAAGAAATTTGAATTTAATAATAAAGATCTTTTCTTTGGTCGCGATCGCCTGATTGCCAATTTAATTGAAGTCATCAGTCAAAGTAATTTTATCCTACTCTTGGGTGCATCTGGTAGCGGCAAGTCCTCCTTAGTTCGGGCTGGAATTCTCCCTCAACTTGCTGAAAAATTAGGTGCTAAATTTCGCGATTTTACATTTACTCCTGACAGAAACCCTTTTGAATCTTTCCGAATTAGCTTGATTGGTAAAGGCTACAAGCAATCCGAAGTAGAATCTGCTTTTGATAATTTTAAATTACCTCTCAATCAAGGTATTCACGCTTTGAAAGAGAAAAACTCGCAATGGCTCATATTTATTGACCAATTTGAAGAGATTTTCACATTATGTCAAGATTTAGAACAACGTAAAAAATTTATTGATAATTTAGTTGCTATTGCTAAATCGAATCGCCAATCTGTCAAAATTATCTTAGCAATGCGGGCAGATTTTTTAGATCGTTTTAGTCCCTACCCAAACTTAGGTAAAATTGCACAGCAGAATATTCATCTCGTGACTGATATGCACCCAGATGAGTTGAGACAGGCGATCGAACAACCTGCTGCTCATCATGGTGTTATTTTTGAAGCCGGATTAGTAGAAGAAATTATTCGAGATATCCAAGGACAAGCTGGTTCTTTACCTTTATTACAATACACTTTAGATTTACTTTGGCAAAATGAAGATATTTCAGACCGCACTTTAAATATTAAAACTTATCGAGAATTGGGCGGCGTGCGCGGAGCATTACAAAGTCATGTCGATCGCATCTATCAGCATTTACAACCACAAGAGCAACAGGCAGCAAAACAAATTTTTCTCAGATTAATCGATTTAACCGCAACAGAAAAAGAATTCAATATAGTAGGAAAAGCTGTCAGTCGTCGCGCTTATCTGACCGAATTTGATAACCAATTAGTGCAAAATATTTTAGATCGATTAATTGATAGCAACTTATTGGTTAGCAACCGTCAAGAACAATCGACTGTAGAAATTGCTCACGAAATTTTAATTAACTCTTGGTCAACTCTGAAAGAATGGATTGAAGATAGTAAAGAAGCGATCGCCATTCGCAATCGATTGTCAGAAGATGCCCAACGCTGGCAAGATGCAGGTACACCCTCAGACGAACTCTGGAATGGTTCTAAGTTGCAACGGGTAGAAGAACTGCGACAGAAACAAGAATTCGATCGCCTGGGTGGGTTAACTGAGTTAGAAAATCGATTTATCGATGCCAGCATAGCAGAACGAGATCGCCGGATTTGGGAAGCAGAAGCACGTAGAAAGCAACAACTCATGGCAGTTTCCGGCGCATCAATTATTTTTGCCGGACTCGCACTTTTGGCAGGAGTGCAATGGCAACAAGCCGAACGACAGAAAACAATCTTAAGCTTGCGCGAACGGGCAAATCAAGCCACCAACCTGCTAAATATTAACCCAGTAGAAGGAGTAACGAGTGCGATCGCCCTCACTGGTGAAAGTATAGACCGATTTGGCGATCGATTCGCGCAGACTTTACCCCAAGTACGTTCTAGTTTACGGGATGCGATCGCCGTACCTACAGAACGCAATGCCCTCAGAGGACATCAGGGTGCTGTTTGGGTAGCTGCTTTTAGCCCCGATGGTCAGTATATTGCCAGTGCTAGCGATGACGGAACGGTGCGCTTGTGGGATAAACAGGGTAATCCCATCGGTCAACCCTTTCGGGGTCATAAAGGTTTTGTTCATTCAGTCGCCTTCAGTCCAGACGGGCAATATATAGTCAGTGGCGGTGGTGACAATACAGTGAGGTTATGGGATTTACAGGGCAATCTCATCGGTCAGCCCTTCCAGGGTCATCAAACTGCCGTGCTGTCTGTTGCTTTCAGCCCTGATGGACAGTACATCGCCAGTGGCGGTGATGATAGCACGATCGGGTTATGGGATTTACAGGGCAACCTCATCGGTCAACCCTTCCAGGGACATCAAGGAGAAGTTTGGTCAGTCGCCTTCAGTCCAGACGGACAATACATTGCTAGCGGTGGTGCTGACAACACGATTCGGCTGTGGGACAAACAAGGAAATCCACGCAGCCAGCCTTTTCGGGGTCATCAAGACCAGGTTTTTGCAGTTGCCTTCAGTCCCGATGGAAAAGCGATCGCAAGTGGTAGTGCCGATAATACGATACGCTTGTGGGATCTCAGAGGCAATGCGATCGCTCAACCCTTCACCGGACACGAAGATTTTGTCCGTGCAGTCACTTTTAGCCCCGATGGAAAGTATATCTTAAGTGGCAGCGACGATAAAACGCTGCGGTTGTGGGATTTAAAAGGACATCAAATCGGTCAGCCTCTAATCGGACATGAATATTATCTTTACTCAGTTGGCTTTAGTCCTGATGGAGAAACGATTGTTAGTAGTAGCGAAGATAGTACAGTTCGCCTCTGGAATCTAGCCGATTTTGAAAGCGATCGCACTTTCCAAAAACACCAGGATAAAGTCTTAGCTGTAGCCATTAGTCCCGATGGGCAGTACGTTGCAAGTAGTAGTGCTGACAAGACAATTCAGTTGTGGGATAAATCTGGAAATCCTCTGACTCAGCTACGAGGTCATCAAGGTGCTGTCAACTCAATTGCTATTAGTCCAGACGGACAATATATTGCCAGTGGTAGCGACGATCGCACGGTACGATTGTGGAATAAACAAGGTAATGCGATCGCTCGTCCCTTTCAAGGACATGCAGATGATGTATTCTCAGTCGCTATCAGTACTGATGGACAACATATAATCAGTGGTAGTGCAGACGGTACAATTCGATTATGGGATAAACAGGGTAATGCGATCGCGCGTCCTTTCCAAGGACATGAAGGTGGCGTATTCTCAGTCGCTATCAGTCCTGATGGACAACAAATTATCAGCGGTGGTAACGACAAAACAATTCGCGTGTGGGATCTAAAGGGCAATCCTATCGGTCAACCCTGGCGCAGACATCCAGATGAAGTCCACTCAGTAGCTTTTAGCCCAGATGGAAAATATGTCGTTAGCGGTAGCCGCGATCGCACGGTACGATTGTGGGATCGCCAAGGCAACGCGATCGGTCAACCTTTTTTAGGGCATGGTAGTCTCGTTACATCCGTTGCTTTCAGCCCAGATGGAGAATATATCGTTAGTGGTAGTCGCGATCGCACGGTAAGACTGTGGGATTTGCAAGGCAATGCGATCGGGCAACCGTTACAAAAGCATGAAGCTTCTGTCACCTCAATTGCAATTAGCCCCGACGGGCAACATATTATCAGCGGCAGTTGGGACAAAACAGTACAATTATGGCAAGGTGGTAGTTTCTCAACTTGGTTGAAAACAGCTTGCAACAAACTACAAGCGCATTCCGTTATTACCACACATGCCACAGAAACAGCCAAGATAGCCAGCAAAACCTGTCAAATTAAGTTGTAATTGGTCATGGGTCATTTGTAGCGATCGATGGTTAGTTGTTCTTGGTTTTGACTTTTGACTTTTGACTTCTAATTTCCGACTTCCCTATGGTTTCCTCCCGCAGTATCCCCAACCGCCAGACTATAGAACAGCTGGCTCAACAATTTCCAGAAGTTGATATTGCTTCAGTCGAAACCTGTTTAGCTTTTCTCGATACTACTGCTGAAGTTTATACTGCCCTGGAAACTCATTTTGCCCGCCACGGCTTGTCTGTGGGCAAGTTTACCCTACTAATGCAATTGTTTGTGGCTGGGGAACAGGGACTTACACCTTCGGGTTTTGCCGAACGTGCGGGTGTCACTCGTGCAACTATTACCGGACTGTTAGATGGATTAGAACGGGAAAAATTAGTGCAGCGCCAACCCTATCCCGGCGATCGCCGAATGCTAACGATCCATCTGACTGACAAGGGACGAGAACTCATTTCAAATCTGCTTCCAGAGCATTTTTGCCGCACGACAAGCATGATGTCTCAGTTGACGACAGCAGAAAAAAAGACATTGATCGAGTTACTCGGTAAGCTGCGCTCTGGTAGTGCTGCGATGCGCGAACCGTAACTGAAACTGAACCGATTCGCGATCGTGCTGTAGTATATAGTTAGCCACCTAATTGTATGTTAGCTAATATCCTAGCAATGGAGTACTAAATATATGAAAAAACTGAGCGTCAAGCAAAAAAACTGGCTGCTATCCGTCCACGTTGCTGTAGGCAGTATGTGGTTTGGCACGGCTTTATGTATGGTTGCGATCGCATTACATAACCGCAACACCATCAATGGCGATGAACTTTATGCAATTAACTCAGTTCTGAAACTGCTAGATGATTTTGTCATTATCCCTGCGGCTGTCCTATCGCTAATCACAGGTGGATTGCTTTGCTGGCTGACAATTTGGGGGTTTTTCAAACACTACTGGGTCATAGCCAAATGGGTGATGACTGTAACCCTAATTGTCACGGGTACTATCTGGCTTGGTCCCTGGACAAATGCAATGACTGCTATTGCTCAAACAGAGCGAATTCAAGCATGGCAAAACCCTCTTTATGTATTTGACCAAAAAGCAGTGTTAATAGGTGCTACCATACAGACTGGCTGTATTTTAGCGATCGTTGCTATTTCCGTAATTAAACCTTGGGGAAGAAGAAAGATCGAGAATCGGCAACAAGATCGCTCCGTTGCTTCGAGTTAAAGTTGAATGAGTTAGAGTAAGATATCCATGTCACCTCGATCCGCCATCAAGTATTTTGACTTTTAAATTTTGACTTTTGCCATTCACTTTACAACTTTCGCTTTTGCGATTGCCCCAGAGGATTTAAAAGCAATTCAAAACAATCAAAAAAGCTATTTGAAATTTGGTTTGAAGCGCAAATTAAGCGCATCTTCATCTGTCATAATGCTTTGAATAAGACATCTTACCTTACTGTCAATTACAGTATTTTTTCAATTCCTGAACTTTTCTGTCTTAACAAAATATAGCTTCTAGCAGAACATAGAGACTAGATTGCTTCCTAAAGTAGTACTTCAACTTACTATTGCCTACTAGTAAACTGTTCGAGAACTATTTTAAGGTTTTTTTAAATTTAGCTTTAAGAGCTACTAGAGGTAGTTGTGAAGCTGCAATCTGACAACAGATACATGCTAAAGCTACTATAAAAAGTTATGACAATTATTCTAGTCACGGGTTCGGCAGGATTAATTGGTTCTGAATCGGTGAGATTTTTCTGCGACCGGGGTTATACCGTCGTAGGAATTGATAATAATATGCGGCAAACATTCTTTGGGGAAAATGCCTCAACTAAATGGAACCGCGATTTGCTATTAGAAAAATATCACGGACAGTATATTCACCATAATATTGATATTCGCGATCGCGAGGCAGTTACTCAACTATTTCAACACTATGGCACAGACATTAGCTTAATTATTCATACAGCAGCTCAGCCTTCTCATGATTGGGCAGCTCGCGACCCCTACACTGATTTTACAGTCAATGCTAACGGTACTTTGGTCTTACTAGAAAATACCCGCCAAATTTGTCCAAATGCGGTTTTCATTTTTTGTTCTACTAATAAAGTTTATGGAGACAAACCGAATTTCTTACCACTAGTCGAGCAAGAGTGGCGTTGGGAGATTGAGGAAGCGCACCCATACAGTGTTGGCATTGATGAAACAATGTGTATTGACCAATGCAAACACTCTTTATTTGGAGCTTCCAAGGTTGCAGCGGATGTACTAGTCCAAGAATACGGACGTTACTTTGACATGAAAACTGCTAGTTTTCGAGGTGGATGTTTAACAGGTCCCAGTCACTCAGGTACTGAATTACATGGATTTTTATCTTATTTAATGAAATGCACGATGTTAGGAAAACCCTATCGGGTTTATGGCTACAAGGGGAAGCAAGTTCGAGACAATATTCATAGCTACGATCTGGTCAATGCTTTCTATCATTTTTACCAAGCTCCTCGGATTGCTGAAGTTTACAACATTGGGGGAAGTCGGTTCAGTAATTGCTCGATATTAGAAGCAATTCAAGAATGTGAAGCGATCGCTGAGAAAAAACTTAATTGGAGTTATGAAGAAGTTAATAGAAGCGGAGATCATATTTGGTGGATTAGCGATGTTCAGAAGTTTCAACAGGATTATCCTGACTGGAACTTAACTTATAGCATTAAAAACATTCTCAAAGAGATTTACATTCAAAACACTAGTCGTTGGGATTAAGGATTAACTCGTTTTAGTAGTGCAAATTACTCTCTTAGCTTCATTTATATTGGAGTAGTAGTGATGCAAAAAATATTTCAACAACGAACAGTTAAATTTTTCATTGGTGGGGGTATAGCAGCAGCACTGAATGTGTGGCTCATTTCTCTATTAATCGATCGCTTAGGGTTTCATACACCTGAATTGCGAAATATAGCCAATGCAATATCAATGGAGGTTTCCTTATTATTTAGTTTTTTCATCTACCGCATCTGGGTATGGACTGGTGGTGATTGGAGGCTGGAAAAAGTTTTGTGGCGACAGCTACCGCTCTATCATATATCTGCTAGTTCGAGCATAATTATACGTTTAATACTTTTTCCTATCCTCGATTGGTTAAGTCTTAGCCCTCAGAATAATACCCTAATAGGTGTGCTACTAGGTGCTATTCTTAACTATATAATTAGCGATCGCTTAGTATTTCAAACTAGAAAAAAGACCGAGCTTTATTATCCAGAAGGATTAGCACCAGCTTTAGCAACTCCGTCAAATTCAGCCAAACTAGCTGTAACCTCCACAAGTATTGAACCTACTCTGGTTCTTTCAATAGTCATTCCAGCTTATAACGAAGAGGATTGTATTGCCCGAACAATCCAATCGATTAGCCAAGTTTTAGAAGAGAAGTACATCCCTTACGACATTTTAGTAGTTAACGATAATAGTCGCGATCGCACAGAAGCAGTTTTACAACAGCTACGCTTACAAAATCCTAAAGTAACCTACATTAATAACTATTATCCTAATGGTTTTGGTTTTGCAGTACGCTGCGGTTTAGAGAATTTTCAAGGGGATGCTGTAGCGATTGTGATGGCAGATTGCTCTGACGCTCCAGAAGACATAGTTGCTTACTACTATAAGCTATGTCAAGGTTACGAATGCGTGTTTGGTTCTCGCTTTATTAAAGGTGGTAAAGTCATTGATTATCCAGCTCATAAGTTAATTGTGAATCGTTTAGCCAATTTATTTATTCAAATCTTATTTGGCTTAAACTTCAATGACACGACTAATGCTTTTAAGGCTTATCGCCGAGAAGTCATTAAGGGAGTTTATCCACTTTTATCTCATCACTTTAATCTTACGGTTGAAATTCCGCTTAAAGCGATCGCGCGAGGCTACTCTTACGCAGTTATACCAATTTCCTGGCGCAATCGTACAACAGGAGTGTCTAAGTTAAAGCTCAAAGAAATGGGTAGCCGTTATTTATTTATTGCCCTCTGTATCTTTTTAGAAAAGAAACTTTCTAGAGGAGATTACGTTCGGAAGAACTTACAACCTGCAATTCGTAGATGAGCCTGAAAAGGAATACTTTTTAATTTGAGGAAGCTAATAAATTCATGGCTATTTCACATTTAAACCAAGAGAAATATCTCAAAAGGCTTTACAGTAATCGATTTAATTATAAAGAGAAGAGAGCTAAAATTGCTTTGTGGAAAGTTTTAATAGAAAACTTTTTACAAAAACATGTCGGACAAGACTCAGTTGTATTAGATATTGGAGGAGGATATTGCGAGTTTATCAATCAGATTCAAGCAAAAGAAAAATACTTAATTGATTTAAATCCTGACTCTCAAGTATTTGCTAATTCTGACGTTAGGATTGCTCATCTTAATCTTCTAAACTTTAAAGAACGAGATTTGTTTACCAAGCGTGTCGATCGGATCTTTATTTCTAATTTTTTTGAACATTTAAATAATAAAGAAGAGTTGATTGAGATCTTATTATTTTGTTGGAATCGCCTTAAACCTGGCGGTTCGCTATTAATTATTCAGCCCAATTTTAAGTACTCGTTTAAGGAATACTATGACTTTATCGATCATGAATTACCGCTAACTCATCTTTCTTTGAAAGAAATACTAGAGACTGTAGGCTTTGAAATTAATGTGTTAATTCCCAGGTTCCTACCTTATTCAACAAAAGGTAGATTGACCTCACCTCAGCTTTTAAGACTCTACCTTAAATTGAAAATTTTGTGGAGGTTTTTAGGAGGACAAATGTTTGTGAAAGCAGTTAAACCTTCCAAAGTTAATGAATTACCAGCAATTGGGAGATAGATCTAATGATTCGACAAGTTTTGATTACAGGAGGAGCGGGTTTTGTAGGTAGTACTTTAGCGTTGGGGTTGGCTCAGCGCTATCCTGACTGGCAGATTACTGCTTTAGATAACCTCAAGCGGCGGGGTTCAGAGCTAAATTTACCTCGACTAAAGCAAGCAGGTATTCAGTTTATTCATGGAGATGTACGAAATCAAGAAGATCTCGATCCAGTGGCACTTAAACCCGATTTAATTGTAGAGTGTTCGGCAGAACCATCAGTTTTAGCGGGATATGCGTCTCCAGGGTACGTACTACAAACAAATTTGGTGGGAACGATAAACTGTCTGGAATTGGCTCGACAAACTCAAGCAGATTTTATTTTTCTTTCTACTAGTAGAATCTATCCAATTAAGAGCCTTAGTAGTTTGCAGTTCAAAGAGGCAGAAACACGGTTTCAACTCTTAGAGCAACAAAGTTTACCAGGAGCATCGAGCCAAGGTATTGCTGAGAATTTTCCTTTAAATGGGTCGCGATCGCTTTACGGTGCTACTAAGTTAGCGTCAGAGCTGTTGGTGGCTGAATATGCCGAGGCTTATGGACTAAGAACTATAATTAACCGCTGTGGCGTGCTGACTGGACCCTGGCAAATGGGCAAAGTCGATCAAGGCGTATTTGCTCTGTGGATGGCATTTCATTATTTTAAGCGATCGTTGAAATACATTGGCTATGGTGGAACGGGCAAGCAGGTACGAGATTTTTTACATGTAAGCGATCTCCTAAACTTAATTGACCTGCAAATTCATCAATTATCAAAATTAGCCGGACAGACATTTAATGTAGGTGGTGGGGTAAACAATACACTTTCACTTTGCGAGACGACGCAGCTTTGCCAAGAAATCTGCGGGCATAGCATACCAATTACTCCCCTTTCAGCCTCTCGAATGGGAGATGTACCGATTTTTATTACAGACTCTAGCAAGGTCATGTATGCCACTGGATGGCAACCTCAGAAAGATGCAAAAACAACTCTAACTGAAATTTATGAGTGGCTGCATAAATTCGAGCATCAAGTTAGCGAGATTTTTCTTTAAAGATTAGTTGTAACACTAGCAATAAGAAGGCTACTGATAGTAACTTTCTCTTATTAGAATGCCTTGTTTATTACACGACAAATAAACTTTAATGTATAAAATTACAATTTCTAAACTCAAGCCACCATTAGCATCAATTTTTCTCATTCCACCTACAGTTACTCTATGTTTTATAGCTTTTTTTAGTGTCAATGCTCCCTTAGGAGATCAATGGGATTTAGTTAGCCTGTTTGAAAAAGTTTTAACAGGAAAAGCAAATTTTGAAGATTTTTTTGCTCAACACAACGAACATAGAACATTTTTTCCAAAGCTTATATTTGTTGGTTTAGCTTTAATATCAAACTGGAACATTAAATATGAATTATATTTTAGCGTATTTTTAGTAGGCATGACATTTTTACTGCTATATAAACTTTCCCTACTAGAAGGCAGAAATAATTTTAGCAATTCAAAACACTTAACAAATTTCTTAACCTGTATTTTATTGTTCTCCATAATCCAGTACGAAAACTGGTTATGGGGTTATCAATTACTATGGTTCTTAATTAATGCTTGTTTGGCAGTAGCTGTTTTAATTATTGCTTCATCTAATAATTTTCCTAAAAGGCTTTATTTAGCAGCAATACCTTGTTTTATAGCTAGCTTCTCTGCAGCGCATGGATTGCTAACTTGGCTAGCTGTAATGCCATCAATAGCTTCTATTAAGGGTAGTTATAGGCAAAAAATAATAAGAATCACAGTCTGGATTTTACTTTTAATCGGAACTTTTACTATTTATTTTATAGGTTATCAAAAACCAAGTCACCACCCCGATACGCTTCTTTTTCTGAAACACCCACTTGGTACTTTATACTACTTTTTTACTCTTCTGGGAGCGCCTATTGTATATCATGCTAATATTCCCCTTATTGTAAAAACTTTAGGGGCTATACTTTTCTCAACTTTTTTCTTACTAATATTTTATTTCGTAAAGTATAAATCAAAATTTAATTTTAGTTTAGAGATAGCACCTTGGATATCAATAGGCTTATTTGCCATACTTTTCGCTCTTATAACCACATTAGGTCGTTTAGGTTATGGAGAATCTATGTCGTCAAGATATACAACTTGCTCAATATTATTAGTTGTTGCTGTTGCTCATCTTTGGCGGCTATCTTTTTCAAGAAATGTCTTTATTACTAGTATTTTTATAGGGTTTATTTTCATGAATTCTATTAACCGGATTCCCCCGACAATAGCTCTTCACCAACAAAGACTTGCTGGTGAAACTTGCTTAGAGTTAATAAAATTCATAAATAATTTAGAACATAGCTGTTTAGAAAAAACTATTCTTCCACCACCTCTTACTAGTCAGCTAAGAAAGCTATCAGGAATTCTGGAGGAAATAGGTTTTAGAAAGTTTCCGAAAGATGTATCCTTTATTACTGAGCCAGCCAAGAACTATGGTCACTTAGACTCTCCCCCTACAGAAGGAACCCTCATTACTATTAGCAGAAATGGAACTTTGGATGTAGCAGGCTGGGCTAGCTTACCAGACAGTCAGGAAATTCCAAATATAGTATTGTTTTCCTATGGCGATCGTAAATCATTTTTTGCCGATGCGCTTGTAAACCTAAATAGTCCGATCGTTGACACAACTCCTAACTCGATTCAATTTAATAAGGTAGAATGGTCAGCTAATATTTCATTCGAGTCTTTACCACCTGGAAAAACCGTAATACAAGCTTGGGTATACGAGCCTGTGGGTAAGCAGTTTATCAAATTAGATGGTGAAATTAAAGTAAATGTAGTGGAGTAAAGTGGCTATATATCCCCTGTCGGAAAAATGCAAAAAACTACTTTCAAGAAAATTCAATACCCCCTATTTTTTTAATTTGGACACTCGTATCATTATACCTTTTTCTAATTTTTATACCAATACCAAATAGTTTGGGAACCGATCTAGAGCTATCTTGGCAATATGCAATTAGCCGTGCAGCAGTAGACAAACTTATTTTTGGAAAAGATATTATATTCACATATGGTCCGTTGGGGTACTTAGTTCATGGAGCAGCGTTAGAGCAAAATTTTATTACAGTCACAAAATTTCGTTTTATTGTATATTTGATTTTGTTTGTAGCGGCATCTTTAAAAATAGCAAAGCTAAAAACGAAACTACAGAAATTAGTAATATTTTCAAGCTGGTTATTACTTGTTTCGATTAATATATCTGTAACT
>NZ_PYCI01000136.1:0-17219 GCF_003015105.1 Chroococcidiopsis sp. CCALA 051
GGATTAGGGGGCGAAGGGGGACAAGGGAGAGAAGAGAGAGTCGCGGAGCGATCGGGAACTGAGGGAGTTGGGGAAGCTGGGGGAGAAAAACTACCAACTACCAATTCCCCATACCCTGTTCGCTGACAACTGATAACTGATAACTGTAAAGTTTTGTTTTGTGAACGCTACTAGAATTATCCGAGAAAGTTTAATTATTTTCACCCGCTACCCTGAACCAGGGAAGACAAAAACAAGACTGATCCCCGCTTTAGGTGCGGAAAAAGCAGCTTTATTGCATCGCCAGATGACCGAGCATACCCTGGCGCAGGTGAAGCGACTGCAAGCACAACGTTCTGTCAGGGTAGAAGTTTGTTTTGCTGGTGGAAACTCAAATTTGATGATGCGGTGGTTGGGAAATGACTTAATTTATACAGTCCAAGCAGAAGGAGATCTCGGGACTCGCATGGCGCGATCGCTTGCCACTACATTTCATGATGGTGCTGACTGTGCTGTAATTATCGGCACTGATTGTCCTGGGTTAAATGTAGAGATACTAGCAGAAGCTTTTAACCAGTTACAGTGGGCTAACGATCTCGTTCTTGGTCCGGCTGTGGATGGCGGTTACTATCTACTCGGTCTGCGCCGTTTTATTCCAGAGTTATTTGTCGGGATTAATTGGGGCTCGCCTGAAGTCTTGTCTCAAACAGTTGCGATCGCCAAACAGTTGAATTTATCTATTGCTTACTTACCCCAACTACCAGATGTCGATCGCCCTGAAGATCTGTATATTTGGGAGCAGAGATCGTGAGGGGAGACAAGGGAGAGGGGGGAGACAAGGGAGACAAGGAAGAAAGAATTTCAATTATTATTCCAGCGGTGAATGAAGCACGCCCAATTGAAAAAACTTTAGCTAGCACGCAAACAGGGAAAAATGTAGAAGTTATCGTCGCGGACGGTGGCAGCCAAGATAATACTGTGGCGATCGCATCTGGTTGGGGAGCAAAAGTGTTGTCTATTCCTAAAGGACGTGCTAAACAAATGAATCTGGGTGCAGCCACAGCAACAGGGGAAATTCTCCTGTTTCTCCATGCCGATACGCTTCTACCACTTGGGTTTGATGTGATGGTACGGGCTGCACTGGTTAAACCTCACGCGATCGCGGGAGCTTTTCGATTACAAATTGATTCGCCTTTAAGTAGCTTGCGGTTAATTGAATGGGGAGTCAATTGGCGATCGCGACTTCTGCAAATGCCTTACGGCGATCAAGCTATTTTTTTAAGATCGTCTTTATTTCATCAGTTGGGTCAATTCCCCGATTTACCAATGATGGAAGATTTTGAACTGGTGCGACGCTTAAAACGCAATGGACGCATCGTTATTCTGCCTGCACCTGTCCTCACCTCTCCCCGTCGCTGGCTCAAACAAGGTGTTTGCCAAACTACACTCAAAAATCAAATTGCAATTATTGCTTATTTGTTAGGCGTTTCACCTAAAAAGATTGCCGCTTGGTATCGTGGAAAAGTTAGTAGTTGACAGTTGACAGTTGACAGGTGACGGTCAACTAATTACACAGTTGTCACCGCGTATTTAGCTAACTGAAGCAACCGTTGTCGCAGGGTTTCCAAACCCAAACGGTTTTCGGCGGAAATAAAGACAGCTTGAGGAAATTCAGATTGCGCCAGCGCTAGAGTATCGCTATCGGCTTGGTCAATTTTATTCAGTGCCAATAAAATTGGACCTGGAGTAACGGGCATTTCTGACAAGATGCCCATCACGGCACGGATTTGACTTTGCCAAGCTGGATGGGATAAGTCCACGACGTGGAGTAAAGCATCGGCTTCCGTCACTTCTTCTAATGTTGCCCGAAAAGCATCCATTAGCGATGCGGGTAGTTCGTGAATGAATCCTACTGTATCTGTCAGGACAATCTCTTGCGGCGTACCTGTATCCGCATCCGTAATGACTAGACGGCGTGTCGTCGGATCGAGGGTAGCAAATAGCTGGTCGGCAGTATAGACTTCAGCATTTGTTAAAGCATTTAACAATGTCGATTTACCAGCATTGGTATAACCAACTAAGGCGATTGAGGGGACTTCTTGGTGTTGGCGCTGTTGACGCAGTCGCGATCGATGAGCTTGGAGTTGGTTGACTTCTTGTTGCAGTCGTGATATGCGACGACTAATTGCCCGTCGTTCAGTTTCTAATTTTGTTTCCCCAGGACCGCGAGTTCCAATCCCACCACCCAATCGAGACATGGCTTGACCTCTACCCGTCAGACGGGGCAGCATGTATTCTAATTGGGCGAGTTCGACTTGCAATTTACCCGCTCGTGACTGGGCGCGTTGGGCAAAGATATCTAAGATAACTTCAGTGCGATCGACCACTCTAATCCCAATTTGCGTTTCTAGGTTACGCACTTGGGCGGGAGAAAGATCGCGATCGAATACAATCAAGTTGGCTCCCAAAGTTTGGGCTGTGAGGGCAATTTCTTGCACTTTTCCCGCACCCACCACTGTTTGAGGATGAATGTGAGGACGTTTTTGTTGCACTGTCTGTAACACTTCGCCGCCAGCTGTTTCTACTAAGCGTCCCAATTCCGCCAAACGGTCTTGAAACTCTCGCGCTGCTGCATTATCTGTTACCACTCCAACTAGTAAAACGCGATCGCGGTCTGTATCGACTTGTTGACCGATAAATTCCCGTCCGAACTCCGCTTCTAATCCTTCTACCAAATCGAGAAAATCTTGTTTGGTAAGGTTATCTAGGCTGAGAGGTGGGGATACACTCCATGCGGTTTGGAGAGTTGGTAGGGGCGCACCGCTGTATGCCCGTACGGGGTCAGTAGGGGCGGGTTTAGAATCCCGCCCGTACGGGAGTGGAGATTCTATACTGGTGCTGGGTACGAGATGGGACAGGTATGCTTCTTTGACGTATCCCGTGACTCCGCCACCCCGCTTTTCAAAGCCAGCACTGGTAATGTTGAGCGTTACTAATGCATCTAGTCTTTGCAGCGCCATTGATGTTAGCGCGGCTTCGTTTGGTGGCTCTGGCTTAAGCTGTGTGGCAATGCAGCGAATACCGCTGAGTCTTTCTGCACCGTAGCGGGGCAATTCTAAAGGCGGGATTTGAGTTTGTCTGGGTGTCCCTACTCCGACTCTGATCGCTTGTCCGCGACGGTTAATATAAACACAGACTGGCTGGTTAATATCGCTACTAATTGCCGCTAGCCTTTGGGCAAATTCAGGCGTAGTGAGGCGATCGCCTGGTAAGCGTTGGTGGTAAAGTTTAGCTAGTTGCTTCAGTTGGCTAGACTTTAGACCCTGTAAGTTGCCGTAGATAGTCTCGATAGGCTTTTTTATCCTCTAAGTGCTTCATTACTATTCTACAAAAAGCTTGTTGTTCTTTGACTGTTGACAGTAAACGCTTCGCTACACTTCGTGAAGACGGTTGACAATCAATTTTCTTCGCTTATCCCCTGAATTAGTTTCTCAAATCGCTCATCCTCCCGAATACTATCGAAGTCTGAGTCAGTTTTTGCCATTTGGCAATATTTTTCAGGGTTTAGCTCAATTGCCCGTTGCAAATTTTCAATTGCTTGCTCCAGGTTTCCTTGTAAGGCATAACAGCAAGCTTTTATATACCAAGCACTATCCTTATTTGGATTGAGTTCTAGCGCTTGGTCAAAAGATGCGATCGCTTCTTTATATCGTTCTAATTTTCTCAGTGCCATGCCACGAAATAACCAAGTAATATCATCACATGGGTTAATTTGTAGTGCTCTATTGTAAGATAAAATTGCCTCTTCGTAACGCTCTAGATGCCTCAGCGCCATACTACGTGCTATCCAAGCATTGTCGTCATCTGGATAAATTTTCAGTGCTTGGTCAAAAGACGCGATCGCTATTTCATAGCGCCCTAAATCATCCAGTACAATACCACGTGCTACCCAGGCAAAGTTAGAATTTGGATAAATTTTCAGTGCTTGGTCAAAAGACGCGAGTGCTTCTTTATATCGTCCTAAATTCCTTAGTGCTATACCGCGATTTATCCAAGTATTGTCGTCATCTGGATAAATTTTCAGTGCTTGGTCAAAAGACGCGATCGCTCTTTCAGATTCGTTCTCAGCAGATAGTAAATTTCCCACAACAACATGTAAATAAGCTTTATCAGTAGGTATATGAGAGACTGTCTCTAAAGAAAAGTAAAGCAAACTCAAAAGAGTGGCAGAACCAGTACAGGATATAGAAAAAGTGAAATACATCAGCTACAAATGAGCCGCAAAGCTTATCCAAGTGATTTGACAGATACAGAGTGGCAAGAAATCAAACCGTTGCTACCAGCAGAAAACGCGATTGGTCGTCCGCGACAAGTAGATTTGAGAGAAATTCTTAACGGCATATTTTATGTATTGTCAGAAGGTTGTCGGTGGCGTGCGTTGCCGCATGATTTGCCACCGTGGCAGACAGCATACAACTATTTTCGACACTGGCAACGCTTAGGAATATGGCAGCAAATTCACACTCAACTGAGACAAAGAGTACGCAAAAGTGTAAATAAAGCCGAACTACCAACTGCTGGGATGATTGATAGTCAATCAATCAAGACCACAGAAAAAAAGGGGAGGTATATGGCTTTGACGGAGGTAAATTAGTCAAAGGACGCAAACGTTTTATCTTGGTGGATACATTGGGATTGTTGTTAGCAGTAGTGGTAACTGAGGCGAATTTTCCTGAACGATTAGGAGGAGTGGTAGTGACAATGGAAGCTGCACCACTTTCTAACAATTTAATTTTAATTTGGGTAGATGCTGGTTTTAGTGGCGAGAATTTCGCCCGCGTGATCCAGCAGGTTTGTTCGGCTCAAGTCGAGGTTGTTTGCCGTTCTCAAAGAGAGTTTCAGGTCTTACCAAAGCGTTGGATTGTTGAGCGAACTTTTGCTTGGTGGAATCAGTATCGTCGTCTGAGTAAGGATTATGAACTCTTACCAGAGGTGAGTGAATCAATGATTTACACAGTCATGATTCGATTGATGCTAAAACGATTAGCACAATCTCATACTACAACTTCATGATCCTTTAGAGACAGTCTCTAAATTATCTGCAATGACCATATCGTGACTGTTATTAAGTCGAATCCCATTACGATGACCGTTTGTCACGGTAAGATCGGCGGTGATGTGGTCGTCAGAAAAGGTAATTCCCGCAAGTCGCGCTGTCGTACCGTTAGCATGATTGACTTGGAGGCTTAGAGTTTGAGGCGCGGGTAACGAAGGATCGATCGCAGTTGTAGCAGCAGGAGGATTTGCGGCTGTCGTACTCGTCTCAGCTTGAGTTGGAGGTGGCGCAGCGTTTGGTTGAGGTTCGTTATTTGATGGTATTAGATTTGTCGCCGATTGAGTCGATCTCTGTTGCGTAAATATATACAATCCGCCACCGACTAAAACGACTAGTAGTAGGGTGGAAACTACGCCCAACAAAAACACGAGTATTCCATTGTTGCTGCGTCCAACAGTCGGTTCCGCGTGCGGGCGATCGCTAACTTCTCCTGTCCTATTCCCACGGGTGACATTCGCGTGATTTGCTGTTTCTGACTCGGCGCGATCGTTACTTTTGAAGTTAGCCATAACTCAAATATGTTTTTTCAATGCTTAATTTTTAATTAAATCTCAATCCTACCAAGACTCTTTTTATACCCTAACTTTATTAAAAATAGATACCAAAAAGGCTCTTGCAAGTCAATACTTGCTGACAAGGGGTAATTGGTAATTGGTAATTGGTAATCTGTCATTGACAGTTAACTAGTAACTAGTAACTGGTCACTGGTCAGGAGTCACTGGTCACTGTTCCTCCACCGGGCGAATAATTGGTGTTGCAGGTGTTTCCTTTTGTTGAAAAATAGCTTTTAATGCCTGTTCTAAAGTCTCTGCCATCACAATTCTATTTTCGTAAGCTACGATGACCCGTACTAAAGTTGGCAAGCTATTTTGCGCTGCTTCTAAGTAAAGTGGTTCAACATACAACAGCGATTGTTCTATGGGAATTATCAGTAAATTTCCTTGAATTGTTCTAGAACCCTGTCGATTCCATAATGAAATTTGCTGAGAGATCACCGGATCTTGATTAATTCTCGCTTCGATTTGTTCTGGACCATAAACCAGTCGTTGTTTAGGAAACTCGTACAGTAATAATCTACCGTAGTTCTCGCCGTCCGATCGCGCTGCCAACCAAGCAATTAAATTTGTCCTTTGACTGGGAATGTAAGGCAATAAAAGGATAAATTCTTCAAACGGTACAGTAGGTAAACTAGTGATTAAATAATAAGGCTCGACTAATTTTGCTTCACTGCCATAAACTTCAGTAGGAATTTGCCACTGGTCTTCTCGGTTATAAAATACTTGCGGATCGGTCATGTGATAAGTTGTCAACCGTTCTGCTTGGATGCTAAACAAATCTAGGGGATAGCGGATGTGCGATCGCAAAGTTTTTGGTAAATTGTTTAACGGTTGAAACAAACCAGGAAAAACTTTTTGCCAAGTGTTAATTATCGGATCGTTAGGATCGGCAACATAGAAATTGACCGTACCGTGATAGGCATCGATAACAACTTTAACTGAGTTACGAATATAGTTAATTCCCTCATTACCAGGCTCGGCATAGGGATAGCGATCGCTGGTCGTATATCCATCTACAATCCAGTAAAGATAACTTTGCCGATCTCCTGCATCTGCAACTACCAAATAGGGGTCGCGATCGTAGCGGATAAAGGGAGCGATCGCTCGAATTCTCTGATTAATATTACGCCGAAATAGTAGCTTCGTTTGAGGTGTGAAATCCTGCGTCAACAGCATTTGCCAGTCATTTAAATACTTAGCAAATAGCAACCGTCGCCAAAAAGCGCCAATATTAATCCCACCTCGACCGTCATAAACGTTATAAACATTATCATTGCCACTTGGGTAGTCTAATTCTTTTGTCTGCGTACCCGTCATGACGTAGGTATCTGTAATTTCCCCAAAATAAATTCGCGGTTGTCCGATGGGAATACTATCGCGGATTGCTGCGCTAGAGACAGACAGAGTACTGCCATCGGTTGTTGTATCGCTGATATCTTTGACAAAATACTCCGGTAGTCCCCCAGCAGCCGCAGTATTTACGGGACTGAGGGTAAAACCATAGCCGTGCGTGTAAATTAAGTGTTGGTTGACCCACGTTTGTGCTTCTTGGGGTACAGCGCTATAGTCTAACTCTCTTGCTGCAATCAGAGTTTGCCTTGTCTCCGTGTTAACTGCATTTACACCAGTTTGCTGTTGTTCGGTTGTAGATGGTGGTGCGGCACTGGGTCGGCGCGCAACTGTATCTTGTAGTAAGGTATAGCGATCGATATCGGCATCGGGAAACCGATAATACAGTCGGATCTGTTGCAATTGGCGATTTGTTTCTAATAGGGGACGTTGATCCCACAGGCGAATATTGCGAATGGTGAGGTCGTTAGCTTGAATATCTTTATAGGTAAGATTATTTTGTGGATCGAAGGTACGGTTATCGATTCCCAAGTTAAAAGCTTGACGAGTTAATCCAATACTTCGCTGAATGTATGGTCGTTCTCGTTCTAATTCATTTGGGAGTACGACAAAACGCTGCACGGCTGAGGGTAATAGCGTACCAGTTCCCAAAGCAATCAGTAAATACGTGCTAACGCTTCCAATTAAAAACTTGCGTCTAAATTGTTTGGGATAACCAAAAACTGCACCCCAGAACAAAAAAATAGCGATCGCCACTGCCAATAAACTTAAGAAAGTATTGGCTGGTAGCTGTACCGTTACATCCGTATAACCTGCGCCGAAGGACACACCACGGCGAGAATAAAGTAATTCATAGCGGTTCAACCAATAACTGAGAGCAACCGCCAGCATAAAACAGCCGCCCAATCCCTCTAGATGTCGCTGCTGCGATCGCGTAAACCTGGCAAATCGCCCTTGACTTAAGTTATCTCCAGCTAAAAGATAAGTCAGGGCGACAGCAGTTAAACCATATAAAAACATTCCCACCAACCAAAATTCTATTAATTCTCCTAATGGGAGGGTGAAGATATAAAAGCTAATATCGCGATTGAAAACGGGTTCGGCACTATTAAAAGTGGTGGGATTGAGATATTTCAGTATTCTTGCCCAATTCCCAGACAGAACTAGACCAAAAATTCCACTGAACACAATCGCGATCGCCCACAGAAAAAAGCGCGTGTAGAATAATAGGGCGATCGCTAATCCTGCCAACACACCCAGCGCCCAAACTTGGGAGAACAATCGTTCGCCCAGAGAGAAAACTGATGCTGGTCTAAATAACTTGGGAATCAGCGGCGATATATTCGGTAAATTCAAGTCAGTTTGCCAGTACTGCCTAGCAATTTGACCGTAATGCCACAACAACAGCCCCACCAACAGACTTAATAGCAAGACTAGGGGGAGAAATAGGTGTGGGGGTAGTTGGTAGTTGGTAGTTGGTAGTTGGTAATGGGTAATTGGTAGTGGGTAATTGGTAGTGGGTAATTGGTAGTTGCTCCCTTGTCCCCCTGGTCCCCCTTGTCCCCCTGGTCCCTCCCTGCTCCCGACTCCCTGCTCCCTGCTCTCTATCAAGCGTTCAGCCACCACTAAATTACCCAGCAAATACAAAGCCGTGATGCCAAAGCCAATCGCCCATAATAAACCTTGGGTCAATAGTCGCAGTCTCAATACTGGCAAGTGACCGACTTCTTGAAACCAAAAAATCTCTGCCCCCAGACGGGCGACAAGATCGAAAAATAACCACAAGCCAAAGACAATTGCGATAAGTTGAAAACAGCGTTGCAAAAATATAGGTTTTTTTAACACTTTCTTACTGTCAATATCTAAAAAGATTTTATGTTCGTTAAATGCAGAAAACCCGCTTACTTAGCGACTCTTAAGAAAAAGTATAGATAGCTTTTGTCCTTTGTTGCCGCGATCGCCTGCACTTAAATTCTTGACGAAGATGTTAGCAATCTGAAAATTTAGGGAACTATAAAAGCGAGAAAACTAGGGTTGCCAGAGTATAGGGACTTTCGCGGATAATTGGTATGCAATCAAATTTAAGCTTTTCGTTTGGGGCATCAGAACTAACCGACCGACTGAAGCAAGTTTTTGACGATACCCTAACAGGGTACTGGCAAATTCAATTAAGCAAAGGAGAGCGCTCTCGTATTCCTCAGCCTCGCTATCTAGGAGTCGTGCAAGGGCGGGTCATTTCCTCTGGAATTGAGAAACTAGCAGCGTGGAAGCCTTTTTTAGCAACTTTAAATCAATCTATACCTCAACTGCGCCAACCACAAGCACAACAAGCATTCGGACAGCTACAACAGGAATTATCTAGTAAGGAAGCCACCCCTTTAAGCAAAATTGTCGTCGAGATGGTCAATATGAAATTGGTCACTCATGATGACGTAACGCAAGCACTGCGGCAAAAAATTCTCATCGATTTAGATACATATTTATTTGACTACGGCGGACAAGCTCAGTTTTTTTCCGAACCCGAACTCGTTGTCAATACTCCAATTCGCGGCTTTGAATTGAGTGGTTTGTTTGTAGAAGCCTCGAACCGCCAAAGTCAATGGAAGCAACTGCAAAAATACATTCCTTCCCTCGACAGCACTTTGATATTGAAACAGGAGGCAATAGCAGCTGCTTCTATGCCAACAGCACAACAGCAGCAGTTACAAAACTTAGTCCAACCAGGTAAAAATTTAGCGGCGATCGCCCGCACGATGGGAAAAGATCCTTTAGAAGTCGCAAAATTCTTTAGCCGTTTGATCGAAAGAGGCTTAGTAGAAATAGAAAAGTCCGTTAACACTTCTGGCAATTCTCAATCTTCAGCAGAAATATTTATTGTTGATGACTCGCCTCTACTAATCCAGCAATTTCGTCAGCTCGTAGAAGGTTGGGGATACCAAGTGAAGTATTCCAACAATGCTCTGACTGCGGTGCAAACAATGATGGAATCTCAACCCTTAGCAATTTTTCTCGATATCAATATGCCAGGAGCTTCTGGATTCGACCTGATTAAGCAAATCCGACGACAACCCCAACTAGCATCCCTGCCTCTGGTGTTACTGACAGCTGAAAAATCTGTTTCCAACCAATGGCGGGCGCAGTGGGCAAATTGCAAGTTTTTAGCTAAGCCCCGTACCCCTGCCGAAGTCCCAACATTTCGCACAGATTTGCGGCAAATGTTATTTGAAATAGCCCCCACCACTAAAGATATGGTTGTGTAATTTTATGCGCAATTCACGATTAAATTCTATACCCTATACCCTTTCTTTATGCACCAGTACGGGCGGGTTTAGCAAAAAAATTATGACTTCAGCAGTCATCTGCGCTTCATACCCGCCCCTACGATAACTGACAACTGTTAATGGGAATTCTAAATATTAAGGTCAACTAAACCACACGAAAGGACGACAAACTCATGAAATTTTTAGTTGTTGATGATAGCTCGGTCGATCGCCACTTACTCACTTCTTTATTAGAAGGTTTAGGGCATCAAGTCGATGCTTGTTCCGACTCGAAGGAAGCTATGCAAATGCTTACAGATCGAGACTATGCATCTGTATTTCTAGATATTGTGATGCCAGAACAAGACGGCTACAAGTTTTTGCGCGAGGTGCGTTCTAACCAGAAAACTGCAAAGCAGTACGTCATTTTCTGTTCGACTAAAAAGACTCCACTGGAGATTGACTATGGCATGAAACGGGCTGGAGCCGATGATTATTTGATCAAACCCGTGACGCGGGAAACCGTCGAGCAAGCTTTACAAAAGGTACGCTAATGAATCCCTCTCCTGACGCGATCGCCCAAAGTGATGCATCGATCCAGCTTGAGGAAAAGCAACAGCGATATATCCTCACCCAAGTCGAACAATTTACTTTTGTCTTGCCGCTGACTCTAGTGGCAGAAATTCCAATTGTCGAGCGATCGCAGATCCTGGTGATGCCGTTCTACTCGCCAGTGATGATGGGAGTACTCCATCATGCAGGTCACGTTATCCCCTTGGTTTCTCTGCGTCAACTCTTGGGTGTTGCTAAGGGTTTTGCCGCAGAAAAACTGACAGTGGTGCAATTAAGCGCTGCGGCGGCGGAACAAGCAGGACTAGGGTTAGTTGTCGATCGCACCCTGGGAATGCGATCGCATTCCCAATTGCCACCAGATTTATTTGATGCCGCGCAGTCAAATACTGAGCCAAACATGCGACTGTTCAAACCGGAAATCTTAGCAGATTCATTGTGGCAACCCCTGAGATGGCGATCGACTTGATAAAGGGAGCAGTTATCAGTGACCAGTGACCAGTGACCAGTGACCAGTAAATAGGGTGTGGGGTGTGGGGTGTGGGGTGTAGTGAATTTTGAATTCTTTCCCGACTCCCGACTCCCGACTCCCTTTTTTGTAAACAATATTCTCAATCATATGACTACTAATCAACCTACCGTTTCCTCGTCTGCCCCGCAAAACAGTCCTGGGCGAAAAATTCGGTTTAATTCCATCGGTACAGTACTGTTTATCTCCGTCATGGGCGGTGCGTTAGTTAGTCTCGGTGGTATTAGTTTTTTCTTCTATCAGTCTTTAAAACAACAAATCCTCGCTCAGATCGGCGATAACTTAAACACTGAGATAACCTCAATTGAAGGTAAGTTAGAACCTGTTAAGCAATCGATGCGCGATTTAACTGGTGCATCTGAGTTATTGAGCAGCAAGAAAGCGGTCAATGCAGACCTACTTGATGCTTTACTGCTCAAATCCTTTCTCCATCGCCCTACTTTGGCTATGGGTATGGCATTGGAACAAACGGCTTATGCAATTCTTCCAGACCGTCAATGGCATGGAACGTATTTCTATATAGACCAGAAAGACCCCAAGCAGCCTGGTAAGCGTTTAGCTGCACCTGACGACCAACTTTTTCAAGTGGATTTGTTCAAGGAGGACAATTACCCGACTCAATCATATTTTAAAGATCCTATAGCACAGGGAAGCGAAAGCTGGACTGAGCCTTACTCCTGGTATAACATCCCCATGACCAGTTTTAGTAAGGTAATCCGCGATCGCAACAATAAAATTCTTGGTATCACCGCGATCGACGTAAACTTAGGGGCTTTGAGCGACCAGATCTCCAAATCCGTGATTCGTAACCAGGGCTATTTTGTCCTCGCCAGCGAACAGGGTAAACTCATGTCTTACCCACCCGCACCCGATCGCGCTAAAAATCAGAGCGGTTACGAGACAGTCCCAGAACTCAAAGCCATCTGGTCGAAAATATCATCGCCGGACAAAAAAGAGCGATCGGGACTATTGTGGACGGGAGGTAAATTCTGGGCTTATCAAAGAGTTCCCAGCACCAATTGGTTAATGATGGCAGCAGTACCGGAAGGAGTTGTTCTCGGTCCAGTTTTGACAATTACGATCGCTGGTGCGTTAGGTGCAGGTTTATTGCTAGCAGCCGTAGTTTTACTCTTCGTGCGCAGCCTCACTCGTCGCTTGCGCCCAATTCTAGATGAATGTAACAAGCTAGCGCAAGCAGATGCCCAAACCGAAATGCAGATGCAGCAACAAGACGAGATCGGTCGGTTGTCAACTTCATTTTTCAACTTGTTGAAGCAGGTTGCGGCTAACGAGGATCGGATTCGTGAGGAAGTATCGCGGTCGGTATCTACCCAGGAACAGCTAAAACAAGCAGAACTCAACCAACAAGAAGGGGAAGCGCTGTCGATGGAAGTGATCCACATCCTGGATGTGGTGTCGGCAGTAGAAGAAGGGGATTTAACAGTGCAAGCTGATGTAAGCGATCGCGCTACCGGGCTAGTGGCAGACACCCTCAACCGCCTGTTAGAAAAACTCGGACAAGTGCTGGCTCAGGTATATGCCGCAGCAGAACAAGTCTCCGTGGGTTCTAGTGCCTTGGGACAGCTAGCTGAAACTGTAGCAAATAACGCGGCAACCCAAGCTCAAGAAGTAGAACAGGTACTACAGTTAACCCAACAGGTAGGTGAATCAGCACAAGACTCTGCGGGAACGGTCGATCGCTCGAATCAATCACTCACCGAAGTACAATCGGCAGTAGAACAAGGTCAAGTGGCGCTGGAAGCAATGACTAAAGGTATTGACGTTCTCAGTCAAGGTACTGACCGAATTATTCAGAAAATGAAAACTCTGGGTGAATTTGTCGGTCTAGCAGATCAATTCGTGCAAGACCAAAGCCAGATTGCTTCTTTGACCCAAGTTCTAGCTTTAAACGCCACCCTGGTAGCAGCCCGTGCGTCCGAACAGCGCGACCCCAGACAGTTCTTAGTTGTAGCGCGAGAATTTGAGGCGATCGCGGCTCAAGTCAGTACTCTAGCGCAGCAGACAAACGAAGGACTCTTCACTCTACAACAGCGTACCGACCAAATTCATAGTGTAGTATCGGCAATTGACGGTGAAGTACAAAGCTTGGGTGGATTGGTGAGCGACTTTACGACGGGTGTGGAACAGTCGAACCAAGTGTTTAGTAACGTCCGCAGCAGTACCGTAGAGGTCGTACAGGCTGGACTAGGGGTATCTCGTTCTAGCGATGAGATTCTCCACGCTACCCAATCTACAGCTCAAGCGATGAATGACATTGCCGACCTCGCCAAACGTACCGCTCTACTCACTCAGAGTACGCGCCTGCAATCGGAACAGATGCAACAGCTATCGCGCAAGTTACTCAGCAGCATTCAATTCTTCCGCTTACCAGAAACTGCCTTGAAGCAAAATACAGTTTTATCAGACTTGGATTTATTATCTGAGGCTGAAGATACTGTTGCTATGGAACTGACAACAACTTAACGCTCTGCGGCATATCGTCCCTATAGATGGCTGTAGGGGCGGGTTTTGGAAAAAAAACTCTGTAATCGCTCGCTCGCCTGGCTAAACCCGCCCCTACGAATATTTGACTTTTGACTTTTAACTTTTAACTTTTGACTTGCTTATCCAGTCATTTTTCCTGCTCTTATGACAATGAATTCATCAGACCTCGGCTTGCTATCTGCTCCTAACAATGCAGCTCCATCACCTTCAAGTAATGCCAACCGCTCTACCAAAAAAGGGTTGAGTTTGCGTTTAAAAACCACTTTGGCAGCAGTAGCAATTGGTACGCTGCCTGTGGCGATCGCAGGGATTGCGGCTAATCTCATCGCAGCTAACATGTTAGACGCGCAAATCGAACTTGCCAAGCAGGAAGAAACTGTAGCAATGATGGACAAAGTTGAACGTTTTCTGTTTGAGCGTTACGGCGATATTCAAGCTCTCAGTAATCTGCCAATTTTGCGCAATGAGAAAGTGAAGCAAGTTGTTTCTGTAAAAGACCGTTCGCAGGTACTAACCAATTACGCTGCAACGTATGAAGTCTATGACAATATCGCCTTCATCGATTTAAGCGGCAATAATATCTTAGTTTCCCAAGGGGCTAAACTTGGCAGTCATAAAAGCGAAGATTACTTTCAATCCGTCCTTGCCACTGGAAAGCGATTTGTTTCTCAACCCAGAGTTGCTCCATCTACAGGTAAAACTGTTATTTATCTTGCCGCACCCGTACGAGATTCAGTTACTAATAAAATAATTGGTGTCGTGCGTACCCAAATGCCAGTTCGATTTCTAGACGATCTGGTTAAGAGCTATGGTGAAAATGACAGAACGTATCACTTAGTCGATAAAGCAGGTAAGGTTTTTGTCACCAATGATGGCACTGAGACTTTAGGCATGGATGCCGCCGAACACCTCACTCCTTTTCCGCAACTGCGCCAGGTTAGAAAAGCTGCACCGACAGAGTCTTACGAACCATTAGAAAAACGATATGTAGTTGGAGGATATGCTCCGTTCGAGCCAACACAAGGACTACCCGATTTAGGTTGGGATGCCTTTATTCTGTCAGATCGAAACGTTGCTTTTGCAGTCAACAATCGCTTGGCGCAAATTTTTGCCTTTGGTACTCTAGCCGCAGCAATTGCAGTAAGCGCGATCGCAGTCTTATTAGTCAACCGATCGCTCCAACCAATTGAGGCAGCAACTAAAACCGTCCAAAAGTTGGGAGCGGGCGATCTGGATGTACGTCTTGCAGTCAAAGGTAGTGACGAATTGGCAATGCTAGGAGCTAATATCAATCAGATGGCTGACCAAATCCAAGACCTATTGGAGAACTTAAAAGGGACTGCTGAGATTAAGCAATTGAAAGAGGCGATCGAACAGGAGAGCCACGTTTTACAATCAGATGTGGGTCATCTACTCGATGCAGTCGCAGCATTGGAGAGCGGAGACTTGACGGTACAAGCACCAGTAAGCGATCGCGCTACTGGACTCGTAGCAGATACCCTCAACCGCCTAATTGAAGAATTAGCGCGGATCATGGCGACAGTGTTATCTACCGCTCAACAAGTAACTCAGGGATCGACAGAGCTAGAACAACTAGCAGCAGTAACAGCCCAACAAGCACAGCAACAGGCACACTCAGTTAACGCCGTGCAAGCCTCAGTTGTCACTTTCTCGGATTTGTCCCAACAAACAGCACAACAAGCATTGGCATCAGACCAAGCCGTGCAACAGGCACAAATCGCTGTTACCCAAGGACAGGAGGAAATGGTGAAACTAACCGAAGAAATTAAAGTTCTCCACTCAGGTACGGAGCAAATCGTCAAACGCGCCCAAATATTAACTAACTTCGTGACCTCAGCTGCCCAGTTTGCCAAAGACCAAAAACGAGTTGCCGCACTGACACGGGTACTTGCTTTAAATGCTTCTATGATTGCCGCGCGTGCCTCTGGACAGCAAGACCCCGACCAATTTGCTAGTGTTGCCCGCGAGTTTGAAACCATCGCGACTCAAGTGAACGATCTTGCCGTACAAACAAACCAAGGTTTGCTAATGTTGCAGCAGCAAGCAGCTCAAATTCAAACTGTAGTGTCTGGGATTAACCAAGACGTGCAAGGCATCAGCCATTCAGTGAATCAATTCGTTGGTAGTGTAGAACAATCGCAGTACGTATTCGAGCTGATTAAAGACGTGACAGATCGCGTGGCTCAGGTAGGACAACAAGTAACAGCATCTAGCCAAGCGATCGCTGCAGAAGCACAAACGACACTGCGATCGATTGAAGAAATTGCGACGGTAGCTGCTAAGACAGAACAGCAATCTAGTTTCACCCAGGAACAAGCCGGATTAATTGACAACATGGCGCGGACGTTATTGGAAAAAGTCAGTTTCTTCCGTATTTCTGAAGAGGTACAGGGAGCAGGGAGCAGAGAGCAGGGAGCAGTGTAGAGGCATTACATGTAACACCTCTACACAGTAACTAGTTATCAGTAAATATATACTACACCCATATACCCGATTATGTTGGAACAACATAGCTCCACTGCTGCTGAGTCAGATTTTGTTGACGTAGCCGAGCTGCAATTACAGCAAGAGCTGCGCAGTATGTTTGCTGTTGATACTCAAACTTATCTGCAAACATACATAAATCTCGTCCAAAAGCTTCAGCCTCAAACTTGGACGGCAGACATTCAAGAAACTTATCGCTGCGTCCACACGATCAAGGGTGGAGCCGTGACGGTGGGTGCTGATGGGATTCTTTATGTCTCAACTATTCTAGAGGACTTACTTTCAGACTTGCGCTACCTGCAAATTGCACCTCCGCTAGAAGACGGTCAGCTGTCACAAATGCTGGCAGAGGCGGGAGAGCTTCTGACTGCAAGTTTGCAAGTTGAGGCAACAGGAGAAGCGGCGATCGCTGTCGTCCAACCTAGCGTCGATCGCATTGCAGTTCTGCGCCAAGAAATTCAGCAACTCTACTTACCGGAAGCCAACGAACAGACGAAGTTATTTCAAGAATTTGCCGAACAAGGCTTCGATCTCGTCGTGCTGGACTTGGAAATGGCAATAGAAGAACTGCCCGATCGCGGTCAAGTTCCTCCAGAAGTTATCAAAATAGCAAAACAAACGCTTCAGCAACTCATACAAATCGGTAACGATTTAGAATTTGAGGCTGGTTGGTTAGACTTGCTACGTTACAGTAAAGCTTTACTCAACCGCCCCGAATCCGATTTCTGGCGATCGCAATGGTCTAAATATCTCTCCGTGTTAAAAGACAGCGCCAGACAAGGTGGGAAGTTGCCTGCGGGGAAGGGAGCAGGGACGAGCAGGGACGAGCCTGTCTCTTATACACATCT
>NZ_PYCI01000235.1:0-4120 GCF_003015105.1 Chroococcidiopsis sp. CCALA 051
ACCGAGGCGGCTTCATCAGCGAATACGATCGCTATTTAGCCAACCGTTTAGCCTACGTCATGGCTGGCTGAGTAGGGGTAAAAATGCTTCCCGTTCTAATTGCAGTAAGTAGTTTTCATCAACTAAAGCAGGTGCGGAAAGTTCTCCGCCAGCCATGACGTAGGCTAAACGGTTGGCTAAATAGCGATCGTATTCGCTGATGAAGCCGCCTCGGTAAAGGGTATCGGCAGCATAATCTAACATTGCTCTCCCCGGACGACCTAGCACCATAATGGCGTTGCGTTCGGGGGGTGAGGCGTAACCTGCGCGATCGCTACATAAGACCTCTTCTTTCGCAACTTCTAAACGGCGATCGCCATTCATTAAAATTCTGGCTGTCAGTGGTAGAAATCCTAGTTCTTGGGCTTCCGCAGCACTATTGGAGACTTTCGCCATGCCAATTGTTTCAAACACTCGCCGCAGGAATGGTTGGATGTGATGGGGTGCTTCTGTGGCAGCGCGATCGGCTGCCCATGTCACCGATCGCATAATGCCACCAGCCCCAGGAATTAAACCTACACTCAGTTCCACCAAGCCAATATAAGTTTCTGCTGCTGCCACGACTTGCGGACACGCCATGACTAACTCGCAGCCGCCTCCTAATACGCGCCCCTGAATTGCTGCAACAATTGGTTTGGGGAAGTAATGAATTCGTTGTAGCAGAGTTTGAAATTTGACAATCAGATCGGCGATCGCCCCTAATCCCGACTGCGCCATCATTGCCATTTCCGCCAGATTTGCCCCACCTGAGAAATGAGCGCTGCTGTTGCCAATGACCAATCCTCGGTAATCCCCATTTTCGACGAGATCCAGCACCTCAGCTAAACCGTCAACCACTTGCAAACTCAAAGTATTACCCTTCGAGCGAAACTCATACAAAACTACCCCATCGCCCATGTCTAGCAATGCTGCTTCGGGATTTTGCCATATTAGCGGGAGTCGGGAGTCGGAAATCAAATTTTCACTTTTGACTTTTGACTTTTGACTTTTGACTTCTGCCCATTCCGGCACGGTCATTCCCGCAGCTTTCATATCTGCCAGCACGGTTTCAAATCCCAATACATCCCAAATTTCAAAAGGACCGAGTTCCCAGCCAAAGCCCCATCGCATTGCTTTGTCAATGTCGGTAGGACTGTCGGCAATTTCGGGAATGCGGCAGGCAGCATAACTTAATGTTTTAAGGATAGACTCGCGGAAGAAAGCACCCGCACGACTGCGATCGCGATACAATGCCCGCAGGCGATCGCCTAAATCGGGAATCTTACCAATTGCCTCAATATCACCCAAATTTAGAGGTTTAGCTGGTTCGTAAGCGAGTGTTTCTGGATTTAATGACAGAATTTGTCGGTCTTGCTTTTTGTAAAAGCCTTGACCCGTTTTCGCTCCTAGCGTCCCCGTCTCTACGAGTTTGCGTAATAGTTCCGGCACGCGGAAGACTTCTCTGCTTTCATCATGGGGAATAGCTGGATAGAGATTGCTGGCGACATACATCAGCGTATCTAGTCCGACTAAATCCGCTGTGCGGAATGTGGCTGATTTTGGTCTACCTGCAATTGTTCCCGTTAGAGTATCGATTTCCTCAATCGTATATCCCTGCGTTAACGCCTGCAAACCGAGCATGGTGACATACATCCCAATCCGGTTAGCAATAAAGTTAGGAGTATCCTTTGCGACTACAACTCCTTTACCTAAATGCACTTCTCCGAACCACTTCATCCTTTCTAGTACTTGTGGATCGGTGTCAGTTGTCGGAATGACTTCGAGTAGCTTGAGATAGCGGGGCGGATTGAAAAAATGAGTTCCCAAAAACCTTTGACGAAAGGATTCAGAACGTCCTTGGGCGATCGCGTCGATTGGTAAACCGCTCGTATTGGTGGATACGATTGTATCCGAGCGAATTACGCTCTCTAGGCGTTCCATCAACTTTTGCTTAATATCTAGATTTTCTACCACTGCTTCAATGACCCAATCGACAGCGGCAACTGAGTCAAAATGCTCGTCAAAATTCCCCACAATGACGCGACGGGCTGTCTTTTCTGTAAAAAATATAGGTGGAGATAGCTTCAGGGCTTTTTTAAATGATGTTTCAACTAATTCGTTTTTATTGCTCCCCTTGCCAGGAATATCTAATAAATGTACGGTTAAACCTACATTGGCGAGGTGAGCGGCAATCTGGCTTCCCATCACTCCCGCACCAAGAACGGCGGCGGTTCGGAACGGCTTAAACATAGTTTTAAAACCTCAGTTATCAGTTATCAGTGGTAATTGGTAATGAAGTGATGCGTAGTGTGCGATCGATTAATTCCGAATTCCGAATTCCGAATTCCGAATTCTCTCTACTCCCTGGCTTAAGGATTGAGCATACGCAGGACAGGTGGATGAAGGTACGGGGGGACATAGGTTGAGTTGTTCGTGACGCTGTGTCTCTCGTCGTTTGGAATCTTCTTGACCATATAAAGTATTAATTTCTTGAGCAAACATTTCAGCGATCCTGGCGCGTTTTACTTCTCCACTGGGGGTCAGCATTCCGTTCTCGACGCTGAGTGTAGCGTTGATGAGCTGAAAGCGTTTAACTAAAGACCAGTAAGGCAAATGGCAGTTAGCTTCATCTACTAAAGCCTGGTAGAGGGCGAGAATACAGGGATGGTTCAATAATTCTGCATCTGGTAGGTCGAGTTCCAAGAGTTGAGCTTGTTGGCGCAGGTTATTGAAATCGGGAAAAATTAGCATCGCACAGAATTTACGTTCTGCCCCCACTGCAACGGCTTTTGCTACCAGAGGAGATTGTTCTAACTTGTGTTCTAATGGCTGTGGCGTGACGTATTTACCTGTTGAAAGCTTGAAGTGGCTTTTCTTTAATCCAACGATTTTCAGAAAACCATCGGCAGTAAACTCTCCTATGTCGCCTGTATGAAACCAACCCTCAGAGTCGATCGCCTGCTGGGTAGCTTCGGGGTTTTTATAGTAGCCTTGCGTCACGTAAGGTCCCCTGACTAAAATTTCACCATCAGAGGCGATCGCGATTTCTATTCCAGGCAAAGGCACTCCTACTGTTCCAGCTCGGTTGAAGCTACCCCGATTGCAGGCAACTGCCGAACTCGTCTCTGTCAATCCATAGCCTTGTAGAATCGTGACTCTAGCAGCGGCAAACAGGTTAGCAATCTCGGCTTTCAAAGCTGCACCACCGCAGATCGCGTATTTGAGATGACCGCCAAACACCGAGCGCCATCTAGAAAACACTAACCGATCTGCTAGTTTCAGCATCCAGTCGTATTTGCCGCTCGGTGACCGTCCCAGTTCGTACTGTTGGGCAAGGGCGATCGCCCAATCGACGAGACGTTGAGTTTGTTCTGTTTGTAGGGATTTCCAAGCAGTGAGGGAGGCACGCCAATGCGGTAACTTGAATTGAGTTGGAGGGAGCCATCGCAGAGAGGATAAACGAAATTTTTGCTGGGGAGTTTCTTGTTTCTTCTGAAACATCTGCGCGGCGAAAGTCCGAAAGCGGGGCAGCAAGTCGTATTTGACACTCTTCGCTGTCTCTGGTTGTGGAGTCTGACTACCTGTTTCTAAAATTCGCTGATAAATTTTTTCCAGCAACAGAGGCACGGTAGCAAATATTGTTGGTTGTATCTCTTTAAGATGTTTCATCACTCGGTTAGGAGTGGTGAAGTAAACGCTATGCCCGTAATTCATGTGACCGTAGAAAAAGACACGGGCAAAAACGTGGGTCAAGGGCAGAAATGAAAGCACGACCTCCTTTGCACCTAATTCCAAATCGGGAATTCCAGAGAACATTGCCAGTGCGTTAGCAGAAAGATTTTCGTGAGTCAGCATCACTCCTTGAGGCTTACCAGTGGCTCCAGGGATATAAATGATGGTGGCTAAGTCGTTGGCTGTTAGCGATGCGCGTAGCTGTTGTTGCCTCTCATCTGACATCTGAGCTTGTCCTCGCTGCCGTATCTCTGCTAAGGAAAAGATTTGGAGCGATCGAGGGTGCTTGGATTGTCCCTGCCAATCGAGGGGAACATCGGCAACGATCGCGATTTGTAGATCGGGCGTGCTGCTTAAGTAAGGTATGATG
>NZ_PYCI01000137.1:0-17152 GCF_003015105.1 Chroococcidiopsis sp. CCALA 051
GTCTCCCTTGTCCCCCTTGTCTTCCCCCTCTCCTTTGTCTCAAAGAAAACAGTACAACAGGTCATCCATCTTGTGGCACAATCGCACAGTCATCTCGAACCCTTATTTCGGTTAGCAGGCTATACTTTACTAACTTTATTTTTAATAGATTTACTAGCGATTCTGATTCCGTTAAATTTTACCAATCCTGTGTGGGAGTTTCAACTTGCAAATCAAATTGTAGAACGCGCACCCGTACCTATTTTAGGATTCATTTTTGTTTTAATTGGAGAATCTCAATTTCGGATATTTAAATTTTTGTCTTGGCTGAGTTTATTAGGAGGAGTTTTGTATTTTTTGCTCATCCCATTATCTATTAGCGCTATCGTCAGAATCGACCAACAAAGTTCCGGTCAAATTTCTACGAGATTGGAACAAATTCAGCAATTAAAAGAACAGATAAATAAAGCTCAAACTTCAACAGATGTATCGGCAATTTTAAGCCAACTCAATCCACAAGCTACTCCGCCAACAATAGAAAATCCAGAAGCAGTCAAACAGCAGTTGCTGGCTAGCTTGTCTCAGAACGAGCGATCGCTTCAAGCCCAAGCAGCTAGCCGCGAAAATAATCTTGGAACGCAAATCAAAAATACAATCAAAATATCCTTGGGAGCGCTCATCTCTGGAACTTTCTTTCTAGTTATTTGGCAGAAAACCCGCAAAATTGTCAATCGAAGTTAAAGGGAGCAGTGATCAGTAACCAGTAACCACGCACCACTTTCTTAGCAACTACCAACTACCAACTACCATCACCGCCAACTTTTCCAATAACAAATTTACTTGCCACTAAGCAGAAATTATGTTAATAAAGTCGAGATACAAGTTAAAGTAGCAGCCAGCAGCAAGGGTGATGAATTCATTCTGGAAATCGTCAGGAATATTACTGGGAATAAGCTTGGGGGCGATCGCGCCATTGCCAAACTCAAACTCAACGTTACAAATAGTTACGGCTCAGCCTTCTCAAGCTCTGCTAGAACTGGGTTTAACGCGAGCGACAATTGACCAAAACGATCGCGCGATCGCTCCAAATACTGCACCTCAAGACACTGTTCAAGACACTGTGACAACTCCCAGTCTGTGGTGGGCAAAAGAGCAGTTTGGTGGAGATTTGCTGAGTCATTGGCTGGCTTATCCCGCTCAACAAAATGGCGATTCAGGACGCATCGACTTGCAAGTAAAACGGCAAAATTGGAATTCTTTAGACTATATTCAACAATACGAGTTCGTGCATCATTTTGGTACTGATGCTATGGATCGCGGCTACAATCTGAGAGTTTTCAACGAGCAAAAGCAGCTTTTAGCTAGTTACACTTGTGACTTCACTGCTATTCCAACTCAATGTCAGATCGATCTTGATGCTAATAGTAAATCGATGATTCGTGGCGGAAGTCAGTTTGGGATGATGCGGTAATTGGTAGTTGGTAATGGGTAATGGGTAATTGGTAATTGGTCACTGGTCACTGGTAATTGGTCACTGGTAATTGGTCACTGCTCCCTGCTCCCTATCTGGTAAAACGCATAATTTCTCGCCCTAAAGTTAGCAACCCTGTCACGCCTAAAGAGACAAAAAAGACGTAAGGATACCAGTATTGGTGAATTTGTTGCTGGTGGGTAAGTTGAGGATGCAGGGTGTAAATAAACAAGGTTAGTAAAGCGATCGCCAGTGCGCCAAAACCAACAAAACTCAAGCCAACTAAGATTCTGGCTGGCTGTAACTCCACATCGCTAATCGCATCGAGATCGATTTCTGCTAACAAACTTAACGAGTCTTCCGCAACCTCTGAAGCCGATTCGATTTTAGCTGCTAATGGCTGCGATACAACTGGGACGATCGCGGCTACAGCTTGACGGCGGATTAATCCTTCCGTATCTCGTAATATTTCTAAAGGTTTGCGATCGGTAATTTCAATCGATTCGCGATCGCTGACTTGATACCTGACTTTCCGTCTAATAGGCTGGTATTTCGGCTCGAAGTCCATAAGACACGCTGAAAACTAAGCTGAAAAAAATAGAGACGTAACATGGCACGTCTCTACACTTTAGCTTTTAGGCAGTGTTTTTTTGTAATTCCTCTAATCGTGCTAGAACTTCCGTGCTGTGAATAGCAGGATTTACCTTCACAAAAGTTTCGCGTAAAATCCCATCTGGGTCGATGAGAAAACTATGACGCATCGAAACAACACCAATCCACGAACCGTATGCTTTACTCACTTCCCCTGTGGTATCTGCAAGCAGAGGGAATTTTAACCCTTCTGAATCGCAGAATTCAGCATGGGAATCGATAGAATCAGCACTCACGCCAATAATCTGAGCATTTTTGTCAATGTACTTGGGTAAGTCTTGCTGAAACCGCTTGGCTTCTAGGGTACAGCCTGCTGTAAAGTCCTTGGGATAAAAATAAAGTACGACCCACTGACCGCGCAAGTCGGAAAGGGAAACTTCTCCATCTCCCGTATTGGTAGGTAGGGTAAATTGCGGTGCGGGTTGGTTCACTGGTGGTAGTTTACCCCCAAGCGCTAAGGCTGGGGTAGCAAAATGACACCAAGCCAAAATAGACAAGCAACACGCAAAAACAGAGGTTAAAAAAGTACGACGAGATATCATGATGTCAACTGCAAGTCAGTTAACATAAGTTTACATTAGTCATCGCTGCGATCGGCATCCGCAGGCGAAGATGGTTCCACATGAGATGCAGGTGGTGATTCTGCTTCTGATGTGATGCTCTCAATATATTGACTATCGAGTAGAAAAGTACCGCGATCGAACCGGACGACCCAATATCCCCCAGGACGGCGATCCGTAACTATCCCTTCTTCCCGCAGACGAATTGTATCGGGAGGACGCAGCATCGGCATCGGCTCGGCGGTTTTAATGTAAGGTGGCAAGGCGATAACTCGGACTGTTTCGCCTATGGTGAATTCTTTTGTCATGAGCGAGTAGGGAGCAGGGAGCAGGGAGCAGGGAGCAGAGGAGCAGGGGAGCAACTACCAATTACCTATTACCCATTACCTATTACCAAATCCATTATGGAACTTGCCAGATTTTTTGATGATAGTCTACCGCATTAGCGTAAGGATCTACAGCTGGGTGGTGATGGTCGTGGTGATGATGGTGATGGTCGTGGTGATGATGGTCGTGGCTATGAGAATGCGTATCACCCGCTACAGCCGCTAGGCGGAATTTACACATCTCGCAATTCATCTGGACTTGACCTAAATGAGTTTCGATTTCTCTTTCTCTGAGAATGGTAAATAGGTGAGAATGCAGTCCTATTTCTGGCAAACAAGTAATTTCAGCTTGGGGATATTTCTGTTGCTGTTGAGCAGTGACATCGAAAATCTTTTTAACGAGCGTACCCGTGAAGAGAAAATGAGGTAGAACGACAATTCGTTTGGGTTGATAGAGTAAAGCGCGTTGGAAACCTACCTCTAAGCGCGGGTGCGTGATGCCGATAAAGCAGGTTTCTACGGTAGAATAGCCACTACCCTCCCAGAGAATGCGGGCGAGCTTGCAAGCGTCGCCATTAGCATCAGGATCGCTAGAACCGCGACCGACAAATAATAATACGGTATCTGCACGCTGAATTTGAGGATGGTCTATTTCTGCTAGACGCGATCGCCACAAATCGAGAATTCCGGGCGTAATCCCAAAATGCCGTCCGTAGTAAAATTTAAGCTGCGGATGTCTGGCTCTAGCGCGATCGAGTTCGTTGGTGACATCAAATTTATTATGCCGTGCGGCAAACAGCAAAATTGGCAGCACGGAAATTTCCGTAAAACCCTTCTCGACGCATCGATCTACTCCTTCCTGAATTGTTGGTTCTGTCAATTCCAGAAAGCAGGGGAGAACTGGTCTAGAGGTATCTAAAGCTTGGTATGCAGAGGCAAAACCAAGCAAGCTTTGCCGTCCAGCTTCATCTCTAGTTCCATGACCGATCAGTAATAGAGGACGCTGTAGCGGCAGAGGTGGTAATTGCAAAGAACTATCTTCCAACGGAGTTAAATGGCGATCGCTAAGCATTGAGATTTTAGCTCCTTTCCCGTGCAACGCAGGAAATAGCGTGAGCGGATAACAGCACAGGCATTCTGGCTTACTATTCGTCATCGGTCATCAGTCATTTGTCATTTGCAGTTAGAGCAACAAATAACAAGTAACAAATGACAAGTGACAAAATCGTTTACAGCTGCGGCACAGCCTCGGACTTACACCGATGTTTCCCTATGCTATTACAGTTCACTTGTGCCTAGATATCTTAACTGATTTGACCTACAACAAAAATACTGGGGGAGGGGGTATCAGTGACCAGTGACCAGTGACCAGTGACCAGCGACCAGTTATCAGGGAGCAGGGAGCAGTTGATTTTGACTTTTGAATTTTTTGACTTTTGACTTTCTTAGAGTTCGCCTCTTCGTCCCTTCCAGCCTCGTTCTTGTCTCATTTGCTGTAGTTGTTGTTGCTGTTGTGGGGTTAATACTGCATCAAACTGAGATTTGGCAGATTGACGAATTTGTTGCATTTTGGTTTTCTGCTCTGGAGTTAGGTTGAGAGAAGCTAACGCTTCGCGACGGCGTTGTCTGCTTTCTCTAACGGTTTTGAGTTGTTCCCGCTGTGCTGGTGTCATAACTGCTTCGATTTGGGTGCGAGTATTGCGACGGATTTCGGCAATTTTATCTCTTTGTTCCTGAGTTAGCCCCAGTTTTTCAAGTCGAGGTGGAATTTTATCTTGAGCTTGGGCTATTTGCAATCTTGGTGCAACGGGTTCAGCTTGAGCTGCTAGCGGTACGGTGGCAATACTCAAGGCGATCGCGCTGGCTAATAAAGGGATAAGTTTAAATTGCATGGTAGCGTTCTCTGGCGTTTCTAAGATTTGATATCACCATCATAAAAATCGAAAAACCGCGATCGCCTGTGGAGAAAGTAACGAATTTAACTATTACTTTAGTCATGATGGTCATTGGTCACTGGTCACTGGTCACTGGTCACTGACCACTGGGTGCAGTCCTGCGGTAGTCTAGATCGAGTGACTCAGATTTAAGCTATAAATGCTGCTTTAGTATGTCCTCTAACGCCTCACCCACGGTTTCCAGCCCTACCCGCACAATTCGCATCGGTTCGCGCAAGAGCCAATTGGCTTTAGTTCAAACTTATTGGGTGCAAGAACAACTGCAAAAAGCTTTTCCAGATCGCACTTTTGAAGTCCACACCATGTCTACTCAAGGGGATAAAATTCTCGACGTTGCCCTTGCCAAGATTGGTGATAAAGGGTTATTTACTAAAGAGTTAGAAGTGGGGATGCTCAATCAGGAAATTGATTTTGCCGTACATTCCCTGAAAGACTTGCCGACTCGCTTACCGGAAGGGTTGATGTTGGGAGCGGTCACAGAAAGAGAAAATCCGGCAGATGCTTTAGTATTACATTCTAAGTATAAAGATAAACAATTCGATACATTGCCAGAAGGAGCCGTCATCGGGACTTCCTCTTTACGCAGACTGGCACAACTACGCTATCACTTCCCCCACCTAGCATTTAAAGATGTGCGTGGTAACGTAATTACACGCCTGCAAAAACTCGATGCTGGAGAATATGATGCCCTAGTATTGGCAGTAGCGGGACTACAAAGACTAGGATTAGGCGATCGCGTCGATCGGGTCATTCCAGCAGAAATCTCCTTGCACGCTGTCGGACAGGGCGCTTTAGGAATAGAATGTCGTGCGGGTGACGAAGAAGTCTTATCTTTAATTAAGGCGATCGAAGACGTACCCACACGCGATCGCGCTCTTGCAGAACGCGCCTTTTTGCGGGAATTAGAAGGTGGCTGTCAAGTACCTATTGGCGTTAACACTAGCCTTGAGGGAGATGTGCTAACTCTCACGGGTATGGTAGCTAGTTTAGACGGGCAAAGATTGGTTAAAGATACCGTAACTGGTGCGCCTACAGAGGCAGAAAAGCTTGGCATCGAATTAGCCCAACGCCTTCGTCAACAAGGAGCGCAAGAGATACTAGCCGAAATCTTCGCGCAAATTCAACGCGGACAGGTATTGTAGAGACGTTACGTATAGAGACGTTACATGTAACGTCTCTATACAGAGCGACCTTTACCAATCTACTCACCACTCACTACTCACTAAACATGCGAATTTTGTTTGTTGCCGCAGAAGCAGCGCCAGTCGCCAAAGTTGGCGGAATGGGCGATGTCGTCGGAGCGTTACCGAAAATTCTTAGAGAAATGGGGCATGACGTGCGAATTTTTCTGCCCTATTATGGCTTTCTACCAGACAAAATGGAGATTCCCCAAGATCCAATCTGGTCTGGAGCTGCCATGTTTCAGGATTTTAAGGTTTACGAAGCCGTGCTGCCTGGAACTGATGTCCCCTTGTATTTATTCGGGCATCCGGCATTTGCACCCCGTCGCATTTATTCTGGGGAAGACGAACACTGGCGTTTCACTTTGTTTGCTAACGGCGCAGCAGAATTTTGCTGGAACTATTGGAAACCCGATATTGTCCACTGTCACGATTGGCATACAGGGATGATTCCCGTGTGGATGCACCAATCGCCTGATATTACCAGCGTATTTACAATTCATAACTTGGCTTATCAAGGTCCCTGGCGCTGGTATTTAGAGAAGATTACGTGGTGTCCTTGGTACATGCAAGGACATAATACAATGGCAGCGGCGGTGCAATTTGCCGATCGCGTGAATACAGTTTCTCCAACTTATGCCAAACAGATTCAAACGGCAGCTTATGGCGAAACTCTCGAAGGTTTAATGTCTTTTATTAGCGGTAAATTATGGGGTATTGTTAACGGAATTGATGTTGATGTTTACAACCCAGAAAACGATAAATATATTGCTAAATCTTTTACAACTGCAACGCTAGAAAACCGAAGACCAAATAAAGTTGCCATTCAAGAAGAAGTGGGTTTAGAAGTTAACTCTAAAGCCTTTTTAGTGGGAATGGTGACGCGGTTAGTAGAACAGAAAGGCATCGATTTAGCAATCCAAATTTTGGATCGATTTCTATCGTATACCGATGCCCAAATTATTATTTTAGGCACGGGCGATCGCTACTACGAAACTCAATTATGGCAAATGGCATCGCGTTTTCCCGGGCGGATGGCAACGTATTTACTCTACAATGATGCCCTTGCCCGTCGTATTTATGCTGGTAGCGATGCCTTCTTGATGCCAAGTCGATTTGAACCCTGCGGTATCAGTCAAATGATGGCGTTGCGTTACGGTTGCGTGCCGATTGTGCGTCGTACTGGCGGCTTAGTTGATACCGTAAGTCCCCACGATCCTGAAAATAATGTCGGTACGGGTTATTGTTTCGATCGCTACGAACCCTTAGACCTTTATACCTGTATGGTACGTGCGTGGGAAGGATTTCACTACAAACCCAACTGGCAAAATTTACAACAACGGGGAATGCAACAAGACTTCAGTTGGTATCAGTCGGCAAAAGAATACGTGAAAATGTATAACTCCATGTACGGTACTACTGAGGAAGTAGAAACACCCCAACCGCAAATAGAAGAATTAATTCCCAAATAATTGATTGGAATAAACATCCATTGTAGGGGCGGGTTCACTAGAAATATTTCCTCACAGCTCACAATCTCAATAAACCCGCCCCGTCGATGTCATGTATTAATCGATCCATCCTGACCAAAATAGTAAAAGCGTCAGCGATCGCAGGTGATATGTTTACGTAGATCGGTGGTGGGCATTGCCCACCCTACTATAAAAGCTATTACCGACTACCAACCACCAACTACCAACTACCTACTCTTCCTTCTCTGGCTTTACCCCTCTACCTTCCATCGGAGTAACTAACACTTTATCTACTCGATTACCATCCATATCCATCACTTCAAACTGCAATAATTCCCATGCAAAACTATCTGTAGCAGCAGGAATGCGACCGAGATGAGTAATCACAAAACCGCCTAAAGTTTGATAACTACCTCTATGTTCTTTGGGAATTCCTTCAATATCAAAAATTTCAAAAAATTCATCTACAGGTAACATCCCATCCAACAACCAAGAACCATCTTCCCGTTGCACTGCCATTGGTTCTTCTAAGTCACCTGCATTAGGGACATCACCGACAATTTCCACCATGATGTCATTCAGCGTCACCAATCCTTGAATCACGCCGTATTCGTCTACCACCAATGCCATGTGAATGCCCGTTTGCTTAAATAATTCTAAGATTTTTAATCCCCTAGTACTTTCGGGAACAAATATGGGTTGTCGCAACGATACGGTAAGGTCGAGGGCTTGACCGGACAAACAACGCTCTAACATATCGGTAACGTGACTAATTCCCAGAACGTTATCTAAACCCTCCTGACAAACTGGAAAGCGGGAATGACAGCTATCGAGAATTTTTTGGCGATTTTCTTCAGGGGTGTCCTCCAAGTCCAGCCAAACAATATCAGGACGTGGTGTCATCAAAGCACTAACGGGGCGATCGCCTAACCGAAATACCCGTTCTACCATATCCTGTTCGGCAGCCTCAAACGTCCCCGCTTCCGTACCCTGCTCGATTAAAACGCGAATTTCTTCTTCTGTCACTTGCGGATCTGTCGAAGGTCTAATCCCCAATAGCCGCACGACAAGATCGGTTGAGGCACTGAGCAAATAAACTATAGGAGCAGCAAGCCTTGCCAAAAACCGCAACGGCATAGCAACAACAGTTGCAATCTTTTCTGGGTAATTGAGCGCTAATTGTTTGGGTACGAGTTCCCCAATAATTAGCGTTAAATAAGTAACGAGTAAAACAGCACTTACAGAGGCGATCGCGCTGTTGTATGCCGCAAGTCCAGGTACTAAACTCACAAGTGGAGCCAGCCTAGTTGCTACAGCCGATTCTGCAAAAGCACCAGATAAAATTGCTAGTAGCGTAATGCCAATTTGCACGCTAGCTAGAAACTGATTGGGAGCATTCGCCAGGTCTAGAGCTACACGAGCTTTTTTATCCCCCTGGTTAGCCAGACTTTGTAGCCTTACCTTCCTTGCCGAGACGATCGCGAGTTCCGACATCACAAAGATGCCATTGGCAAATATCAGTAGGAGAATCGTCAGAACTTCAAGAGAAATGGAGGACATTAGTTTTAATTGTTGCTGCTACTCTGGGCAAGCGGTGCTGAATGTTGGCTACCTATTATCCAGTATCGGAGATCTTTTCATCTCCAGTTTCTCGCTTCCAGGTCATGATGCAACAATTTTTCATAGAATCTCAATTGGATGGAGGAGTAGTATAAGTAACTATACTTAGTTAGGGAGCAGGGGGAAGAGAGAGTCGCCCAGATGTAGGGCGTAGACGCGAAGCGGCTTCTCGAAGAATAGCCCTTCTCGGAGAATGGGGGCTGAGGGAGAGTCGCGGAGCAACTACCAACTACCAACCACCAACTACCAACTACCGATTACCCTTCCCCCTATTGTGGTTGAGAATTTTAGAATGGAGAAATAGCATCTATCCCGTTGCAACTTTCCGTCTGCTGTAGCTAATAACTTATGGCTTTTTCTTCTATCGTGCGTGCCTTAGGGCGATCGCCACTGTCAACCGAACTCATATCTAAACTCAATCGCCAGCAGGTTTGTTCTCTCAATGGCGTTTCGCGCTTGCCTAAAGGATTGGTGGCTTCGGCTTTAGCACAAGCACAACAGCGTCACCTACTCGTTATCTGCGCCACTCTGGAAGAAGCCGGACGCTGGACAGCTCAACTCGAATCGATGGGATGGGATCGAGTCCATTTTTACCCAACCTCAGAAGCATCGCCCTACGAACCCTTCGACCCCGAAACCGAAATGACTTGGGGACAGATGCAGGTGTTGGCAGATTTGATTGAGGAAACGGGAGGAATGCGGGACAAGGGGGACAAGGGAGACAAGGGGGACAAGGAAGCGTCGCCCTCACTCCTCACTCCTCGCTCCTCACCCCTCATTGCGATCGTCGCCACAGAAAGAGCCTTGCAACCCCACTTACCACCAGCAGACGTGTTTCAACCTTATTGTCTGACAATTAATAAGGGGATGGAATTCGATCTAGGTGACTTTGGCGATCGCCTTGCAGCAATGGGTTACGATCGCGTACCCACGGTAGAAACCGAAGGACAATGGAGCAGGCGCGGCGATATCGTTGACGTGTTTCCCGTCTCTTCCGAATTGCCCGTGCGGTTGGAGTGGTTTGGCGATGAAATCGAACAAATTCGCGAGTTCGACCCAGCGACTCAACGCAGTTCTGTAGGTGGCACGGCACTTGACAAGATATCACAAGTCGTGCTTACGCCAACCAATTTTGCTCCCATCGTTAAAGCAGCACTAACGGAGGAACAAACAGAAATTGTTAAAACCTACCTTTCCCCAGAAGAACGAGAACTATTCGACGCAGGAAATGACCCAGAAGGTAGCCGCCGCTTTCTGGGTTTAGCTTTCCCCCAACCCGCATCCCTGCTTGACTATTTACCCAAAGATACGATTATCACCATTGACGAACTAGAACTATGTCAAGCACACAGCGATCGCTGGGTGGAGAACTCTGAAGAACAATGGCAACAATTGGGAATTCGGAATTCGGAATTCGGAATTCGGAATTCGGAGTTCGGAGTTGACTTACCAACTACCAATTACCAATTACCAAGAGTTCACAGAACATTTGAAGACTCTTTAGCAACAGCCCAAGGATTTCAAGAATTATATTTATCGGAATTAGCAGTTGAAGAAAGCCCCTCAGCTAATTCTGCTTATGTGACTCCCCTCAATCTTGCCAGTCGTTCGATTCCCGTTACGCCTCATGCGTTTGGGAAGTTAGCAGAGACAATTCGACAAGAACGCGATCGCGGTTTTTCAACTTGGCTGATTTCGGCTCAACCATCCCGTTCTGTCTCCCTATTGCAAGAACACGATTGTCCCGCCCAATTTATCCCCAATCCTCGCGATTTTCAGGCGATCGATAAATTGCAACTTCAGCGTACACCTGTGGCGTTGAAATATTCGGGGGTAGCAGAATTAGAAGGTTTTATTCTGCCTACATTTCGTCTGATGGTGGTGACTGACCGCGAATTCTACGGTCAGCACAGCCTCGCTACCCCTAGCTACATCCGCAAGCGCCGCCGCGCCGCCTCGAAGCAAGTCGATCCGAATAAGTTGCGTCCGGGGGATTTTGTCGTTCACCGGAATCACGGGATCGGCAAGTTTTTGCGGCTGGAAAGTCTGACGATCGATCGCGAAACGCGAGAATATTTAGTCGTGCAATATGCCGATGGTTTGTTGCGCGTCGCCGCCGATCAACTCGGTTCGTTGTCTAGGTTTCGCGCCACCGACAGCAAGCCGCCAGAACTGAACAAAATGTCGAGTAAGGCGTGGGCAAACACGAAAAACCGTGCCAGAAAAGCAATTAAAAAACTAGCGGTGGATCTGCTGCAATTATATGCTCAGCGATCGCAACAATCGGGTTATGCTTATCCAATTGATTCTCCTTGGCAGGTAGAATTAGAAGATTCTTTCCCCTATCAACCGACAACCGACCAACTCAAAGCGACTCAAGATGTCAAGCGCGACATGGAGAGCGATCGCCCGATGGATCGTTTAGTCTGTGGCGATGTGGGTTTTGGTAAGACTGAAGTAGCAATTCGCGCTGTTTTCAAAGCTGTCACAGCAGGTAAGCAAGTAGCTTTCCTTGCCCCTACCACCATTCTGACGCAACAGCACTATCACACGTTAAAAGAACGCTTTGCCCCTTATCCGGTAAACGTCGGCTTACTCAACCGCTTTCGGAGTGCCGAGGAACGAAAAGATCTACTCAAGCGATTGGCGACGGGTGAATTAGATATTGTGGTCGGGACGCACCAACTACTGGGTAAAGGTGTCAGCTTCCGCGATTTGGGACTATTGATAATCGACGAAGAACAAAGATTTGGGGTCAATCAGAAAGAAAAAATTAAAGCTTTGAAAACTCAGTTAGACGTGCTAACTCTTTCTGCGACTCCCATTCCCCGCACCTTGTATATGTCATTGTCGGGAATTCGGGAGATGAGTCTGATTACTACGCCGCCTCCCTCCCGCCGACCGATCAAAACTCACCTCGCACCTTACGATACTGAATCAATTCGTAGCGCCATTCGTCAAGAACTCGATCGCGGCGGACAAGTTTTTTATGTCGTTCCGCGTGTGGAAGGAATTGAAGAGACAGCAGCGACTTTAAGAGAAATTGTTGGCGGGGCGAGAATTGCTGTCGGACACGGACAATTGGATGAAAACCAATTAGAATCAACAATGCTTTCCTTTAGTAATGGGGAAGCCGATATTTTGGTTTGCACGACAATTATTGAATCGGGCTTAGATATCCCGCGTGTGAATACAATTCTAATTGAAGATGCTCACCGCTTCGGTTTATCCCAACTCTACCAGTTGCGGGGGCGTGTCGGACGGGCGGGAATTCAGGCTCATGCCTGGTTGTTTTATCCCAAACAACGGGCGCTATCCGATACCGCAAGGCAGCGTTTGCGGGCAATTCAAGAATTCACCCAACTCGGTTCTGGCTATCACTTGGCAATGCGCGATATGGAAATTCGCGGTGTGGGAAATTTGTTAGGCGTAGAACAATCCGGTCAAATGGATGCAATTGGTTTCGACCTGTATATGGAAATGTTAGAAGAAGCCTTGCGCGAAATTCGCGGTCAGGAAATTCCGCAAGTGGAAGATACGCAAATCGATTTGAATTTGACAGCGTTTATTCCCACAGATTACATTACCGATTTAGACCAGAAGATGAGTGCATATCGGGCTGTAGCAGCGGCAAAAACTAAGGAAGAGTTAATCCAACTTGCCGCAGATTGGAGCGATCGCTACGGGGCAATTCCCACTGGGGCAACTCAATTATTGCGCGTCATGGAATTAAAACAACTCGCGAGAAAATTAGGATTTAGCCGCATCAAACCCGAAGGTAAACAGCACGTAGTTTTAGAAACTGCGATGGAAGAACCAGCTTGGAATTTGATGATTGCCAACTTACCTGATAGTTTGCGATCGCGCTTTGTTTACTCGCCTGGTAAAGTCACCGTGCGCGGTTTAGCAGTTCTCAAAACGGAACAACAATTGCAAACTTTAATTGATGCTTTGAGCAAGATGCAAGGTGCAGTTCCAGAAACGGTAATGGTTTAATGGGTAATGAGTCATTTGTAGGGGCGGGTTTATCGCGGGACTCTGGCATATATGGCAGTTCTAAATGATTTGTAAAGTAGGCTTCTAGCCTGCCGCAGGCTAGAAGCCTGCTCCATGTTCATGAATCAAATAGGATTGCTATACGAACAGCTAGATGAAAAACCCACTCTACGCTTTGATTTCCTCCACCTAAATTGCCATACGTGCATATTGGTTAGTAATCTACCGTATAAACATATCGATCGCTTGTAGAACAGAAAAATTTGTAGTCTTCAGTTTGGCAAGCGATAACTTCGTTGAGCAACGCTTACGCAGTATTTAAACACGATTTTAGTATTTTTACTTACAAAATATGGCTCGAAGAAAATTTAGTATTCTTTGAGACAATTTTGCCATTTTGTTAATAAATTGAAACTTTTTGTAATGAAGTTAACAGCAGTTTTAAAAATCCAAATTATACTATAAATATGGATTGTTTCTATAAGCAGAAACGATCGGGATCGAAAATAAAGGATTAGTTTTCTATGCAAAAAGTACTAAATTCAAAAAAATTAGGCTACGACTTATTATTTACATTACAAAAGGCAAATTTTATCAACTTAGAAGAGTTGCAGCGCTTTTTCCAAGATTTGCCAGTAGATCCATACATTAAGGGTAACTATCGCCGCCGCCGTTTATCCCGTTTTAGCATAACAGACGGAAAAGTGGTGAAATTACCTCACGGTCGCTTATTTCAAAGCAAAGAATATAATCCTGTAGTAGGAGATATTCAAAGAGAGTTCCATGAAATTGATGATGCTCTGGTAGTGCATGAAGATTTTACAAGATTGCTGTTTGCCTTTAATGATGCTTGTAAATTGTATTCTGACTCTCGGGAAATTGGCGTGCATCAAATTAGAACAACTTGTTCGGCAACCAATTTTGGCAATCCAGCACCAGAGGGAATTCACCGTGATGGGACAGATCTGATTGCGATCTTTTCTATCGGACGTAATAACGTTCAAGGTGGAGAGACGCACTTATACAGATCTAAAAAGGAAAGTCCTGTGTTTAATAAAACCCTCAACCCCGGAGAACTTTTGCTACTTAACGATCGCGAATTTTTCCATTACACGACTCCCGTTAAACCTCTAAATGCTGAGACCGATGGAACCAGAGACGTGTTTGTATTAACTTGTCCGAGTCTGCTGTCGTAGTCGTTGTCACTTGTAGGGGCACACAGATGTGCGCCCTTACCACAACCTACACCCTACGTCCTATTTCAAGTTAAAGATCGAGGCAGAGGCATTCCAGCAGATAAGTTAGAAACAATCTTCGGACAATTCCAACAAGTCGATGTTTCTGATTCCTGTCAAAAAGGAGGCACGGGTTTAGGTTTAGCCATCTGTCGCAGTATCATCCGCCAACATGGAGGGCAAATCTGGGCAGAAAGCATCTTAGGCGAAGGCAGGGCTTTTTACTTCACCTTGCTGTTAGCGCTCAAGCAGAAATGAGAAAGTTAAAACAACAGCATTCTTAAAATTGGGCAGTAAAATAATCAGATTCTCTACTTAGATGAAAGTCGATTTAAGCTAAGCTTAAATCGACTTTCGCGGATTTTTTTGAGTTGGAATAACTTGCCGATCTCGACTTTACTAATTTTACATAAACCTTGGATTTATTTAACAAATTTTTGGTTTGCTCCACATGTTTTTGAAATTGCGTTACGTTTGCCTCGGTTCTTGTTTGATGCGCTTGCAAATTCTGAGATACACTCGTTAGACTATCAGATTGCTGCGGCAATTCTGTTAATTTCCGAGCTACTTTCTCTTGAAATTGCATGAAATTAGCTTTATTACCAATAAACTGAAATCCAAGCTTGTTGAATTGAAAACCAAGTTGCTGTGAATGAGCTTTTAATTCTTTTGAATCATTTAAGATTTGCTGAGCTACCATATCTGGCAAAATAGCTGTGTTGGCGATCGCCTCTTCTACCTCCGGTTTCTTTGCTGGGATGGCGCGACCGGAAGTAGCATTGAATAGTGCAGCTAAAGACTCGCTGACTGGAACTTGCCGATCGAGTGCTTCACCTTGGTAATCTTTTGCTGGGGTAATCTCTTGCTGCTGTGGGGCGAGTGCGCGGCACAATTCTCTGTTTGTTTGTTCTAATTCTTGCTCTAGAGCTTGTATTTGTTGCTGCTTATGAAGTAACTCTGCTCCTAGATGTTCTACCATTCGATGTAAAGACTCCATCTGTTCGCGGAGAATCTCTACTTGTTCGCGGAGAATCTCTACCCCTTCTGAAGTAGATATTGATGATAGTTTTATGTCTGTATCGATTGAATGCTCTATATCAAATGCAGCCATAGTTACATTCTATCTGCCTTAAGGCTTGGTTTAGTACAACTGTCTTAGTCTAAGCGATCGCTAGATAATTTAGCATTATCTTCCTTGTACGGGCTACTATCAGACGAATAGGATTTACAACTAATGGATTTACAAGTTCTGAGTTATTCTGACTCCTTTTTACAATGTTGACATTTGAGTTATTCATGCAGAATTACAACGATGAAATAACTGAAAAATTTAAATGCGATCGCACTATTTACTAGTCTGAGATCGAGTTAATAATTACGGAATAACATTAAATTTTATTGACGATCGCTCAAATGATGAAACAGACAATAGCACTATTTACCTTAGTCCTGGCTCAATCACTGTCGGCAGACGTTACAGGTAACGCTTCTACCCACGCTTCTACAATTCATGCTAGTGCTGCCACAGTCCAGCTCGTACCTGCTAATATACAACAAAAATCCGATCGCTTGGGTTGGGACGAACAGATTTGGGGTCAAGGTAAAAAAGGCGATCGCCAAGCTTTACTCAAAGCGATCGATAACAGTTTGCGATATTTGCGATCGCCGCAAGCAATTGCAGCTTATCAACAGTATCCCCTACGCGAGATTACCCGCGATCGCGTCTGGCGTAGTTTAGTGCGATTTCGCCAGTTGGTGATTAACTCCCACTCTCCAGAACAACTACAAGCCGCCGTTCAGCAAGAATTTGAACTGTATCAATTTCCGGCACAAGACGGTAAGAGTGAGGTACTATTTACTGCATACTACGAGCCGATCTATCCTGCTAGCCGCGTTAAAACGGCTGAATATCGCTATCCTCTTTATCGACTCCCACCCGACTTTGCTTCGTGGACTGAACCCCATCCTACCAGAGCTGAATTAGAAGGCGAGAACGGTTTATTGGGAACGAAAAGTCGGCTGCACGGACGAGAACTGGTTTGGTTGCGCGATCGCCTAGAAGCCTTTCTGGTTCACATCCAAGGCTCGGCACGCCTGCACCTGACAGATGGTAGTATCATGACTGTCGGTTATGCCGGAAAAACTGAGTTCCCTTATACCAGTATTGGCAAAGAACTGATTAAAGATGGCAAACTTCCCGCCGATGGGTTAACTCTACCTGCTGTATTGCAATACTTTCGCCAACACCCGGCAGAATTAAATACATATCTACCCCGCTATCGTACATTTGTCTTTTTTCAACCCACAAACAACGCTGCACCTCACGGATATCTGGGAGTACCAGTCACAGCCGAGCGATCGATCGCCACAGATAAATCACTTACGCCGCCTGGTGCTTTAGCGCTGATTCATACTCAAATTCCTTATTTCGATCGGCAAGGACAGCTAGAACAGCGTACTGTTAGCCGCTACGTCCTCAATCAAGACACGGGTAGCGCCATCAAAGGAGCGGGTAGAGTCGATTACTTTATGGGAACAGGCGATCTAGCCGCAAAGCGTGCTGGAGTTACAGTCAGTAACGGACAACTTTATTATTTGTTGTTAAAGGGAGCAGGGAGCAGGGAGCAGGGAGCAGGGAGCAGTTATCAGTGACTCCTGACTCCTGAGCAGTTAACAATCCACTACACCTGTCTCTTATACACATCT
>NZ_PYCI01000015.1:0-68176 GCF_003015105.1 Chroococcidiopsis sp. CCALA 051
AGATGTGTATAAGAGACAGTGGTACGGGCATAAGTTCCGGCAGACGTTCCAGACTCTCTTTGTTTGTAATTAATCTCCGATTTCAGGGCAAGTAGTTGGGCTACTCGATCGCGAATTTCAGTAGTAGGAACGCCAGCGCGCAGGGCAGATTTAAGGTCAATTTGTCCCATTTCGTTGAGTAGACAGGGACGCAACCAGCCATCGGCAGACAGACGCATCCGATTGCAGCGATCGCAAAAACATTCTGACATTTGGCTGATAAATCCCAGCGTCCCTTTTGCCCCAGGAATTTGAAATACGTCAGCAGGTCCATTACCCCGCACTTGCGACTCGACTAAGCCGTAAGCCTCGCAGATGCGCTGGCGTAACTCAGCCGAAGCAACCCAACCGCGATCGCCAAATAGTTGTGAGTTACCGATAGGCATAAATTCAATAAACCGGACGTGCCAGTAACGAGTTAGGGTAAGGGCGGCTAAATCTAAGACTTCGCAATCATTTACCCCAGGAATCACGACGACATTCAATTTCAAGGGGTCGAAACCCACCCGATGCGCGGCGAGAATGCCGTCCCAAACCTGCTGCCAACGGGAACGTCCGCGACTGCCCACAATGCGATCGAACACTTCAGGATCGAGCGAGTCGAGGCTGATATTAATCCGTCTTAACCCGGCATCGTAAAGATTTTGTGCCTTGTTTGACAGCAAAAATGCGTTTGTTGTCATCGCCAGGTCTTGAGTTTGAGGTAGAGTTGCGATCGCCCGGACAATTTCCACAACCTGCGGATGCAGTAACGGTTCGCCACCAGTCAATCGAAATCGCGTAAACCCTACTGGAATGAATACCTCGCGAATTAAAGTTAGCAATTCCTCAGCCGTCAATAGCTGTTGTCGCAAAATATAATCCAGCTCTGCACCTTCGGGCATACAATACTGACACCGAAAATTACAGCGGTCGATTAAGCTAATTCGGAGGTAATCTACTTTATTCATGCTGTTTAGTCATTGGTCATTGGTCATTGGTCATTGGTCATTGGTCATTCGCAAATAACAACTGACAATGAACAAATGACTTGTAACTAATTACTATTGTGCAGAATTAGTCGCGCTTGTTGCAGGCTCCTGTGTTACTAATTGCGGTTTCCGTAAGTAACGCAAAACTTGCGTAAGAGGCTGGCTGCGCGGTTCGCGGACGAAAATTAAGGGAAATAAAGCAAGTAAACGCACAATAGTAGAAATAATAAACACTCCAGGTAGACCACCAATCGCGTCTAAAGTTGTGAGTTGGCTGCCTACAGTTGTCCCCAAAGCGCCAAATACACCAGCAGTGGCAGCAGCGATCGCAAAATAACTGGAAGGATGGGACTTGGGTGCTAATTCCATTTGGATATTGTTACTACACAAGTCAATTGCTGCCCACAGGGAACCTTTAACCAGGTGAATGAGCGGCAACCACAACCACAGCGATAATAAGTTATTTCCCGTTCCCAGCCAAAATAAAGGTAAAACTCCCACTAAAATCCCTACTATCAACAATAAGGGACGATTCCCCAGGCGATCGGCTAGCTTACCCCAAACCAGCAGCATCACCAAGTTCGTGCCTGCATGGAGACTCGTATATAAAGACACCCAATTGAGGTCTAGTTTTAAATTGTCTAGCAAGTAAAGGTTATAAAACGGCACGATTAAGTTAATCGCAAATGCCCACAAACCGAAGTAAAGCAGAAATTTGACAAAATTTAAATCTCGGAACAAGCTAAAAATTGGCGGCGGTTGTATGACTTCTGCTACTGCTAGAGAATTTGATTTTGATGGCGATAACAGCGATGGTGGTGGCAATTGGGGATTGACATCGACCATAAAATTTTGACACGCCAAACTGACGATTCCTGCAATAATTCCCAATCCCAAGACGATCCCGTATCCTTGAATGGTGCTACCAGGCAGAATTGAAATCGCAAATCCGGCTAGTGGTACGGCGATTAAAGTCGTCAAACTTGCCGCACTATTGCGAAAGCCAAAATATCGACCCCGCAAGCGATGGGGGACTAAAGCCGCCATCCAGCTCAACCATGAGGAAGTACCCAAGCCTGCAAGAATGTTGCTAGCAAAAATTGTTACCAAAGTCAAACTGACTAATTGGTGAGAGTTAGTATTAAACCAAACAATCCAACAAATACCTGCGATGGGAATTAACCATAACAGTCGTGCGGGGATAAAAGTCCACCAACAAAAAAAGTGACGGCTGCTACTTCGTTCGGCTAAGTATGCTCCTAATGGTTGTAGTAAACTCGTCAGCATTGGAATCGAAGAGAGCATCCCAACTTCTAGAGGATTTGCCCCCAACTGAAGCAAAAAGTTAGTTAGTAAGACACCACTGGTAACGCTAGAAAAGATGGCAGCAAAAACACCATCGATAGTAGAAGCCTTGAGGCTAGTCCGAAGGACGGGTTTAGAAATTATCGGCGGCTGGTGGGTGGTGGTTAATTCTGTTGCAGCCGCTAGAGGTTGCGTATTGCTGAGAGCTGACAAGGTTTCTACAAGAATTGAGTAAATAGTGAGTTTATGCGATCGCGCTCTGCCAACTTAACATTTTTCAACGCCTATAATTAGCGGTCGAAAAGGCTCGTTTAGCAGCATTTCGAGCAGCATAAGTTAGCTCGAAAGAGGTGAGCAAGTGTCAAGGGGAAGAAAGATTTTGATATGATAGCAATTCTCGATTGCGTGCGTGACGTTTGTAGTAGGGGCGCACAGCTGTGCGCCCCTACAGATCGCTTATTTTACCCACTCGAAAACCGCTATGAATTGGTAATGGGTAGTTGGTAATGGGTAGTTGGTAGTTGGCGATCGATACTACAGTCAAACTATTCTGAAGTTTGAAAAGTGGAGGGAACTTATGTATACGGGTACGGTTTTCAATGCCCCTTGGGATAAGTCACTCATTTTCAGTACTATGCTCTTTAGCTCTATTTTGCTAGGGGTAGCTTTGATTGGCTTATTAGTAGGGGAAGAACGGAACAATTTTTTCTGGCTACTAGCAATGGTTGTACTACCTCTAGCAATTCTTATTGCATCGGCGCTGTTCGGTGTTAGAGGATACAAACTAACAAATGACGCACTTTACATTCAGCGCTTTGGCTGGAATTCTAAGATTCCATTAACGCAGCTAATCAATGCTGAGAGCAATCCGTACGCTATGGACAACTCGCTACGAACGTGGGGAAATGGGGGATTATTTGCGATAACTGGACGGTTTCGCAACGATCGCCTTGGTTCCTATCAAGCTTATGCTACCGATCCCCTGCGATCTGTAATTTTGAGATTTCCGCAGCGCACGATCGTCCTGACTCCAGATAATCCAGAACAGTTTGTCAGAGAAGTGCGATCGCGGCAAATGATGTAGGTAAGTCAAAAGTTAAAAGTCAAAAGTCAAAATCAGCCACTCACTAATTACAAATGACGAATGACAAATGACCAATGACACTTTATCGAACTAACTGAGCCACAGTTGCCAAAAGTTCCTGATGCGATCGCGATTTATTGATATAGCCAGTTGCACCTAATTCCATTGCTGCCGTCCGATTTTCTGCATCAGTATTAGCAGTCAAAACTAAAAAGGGAATTTGGGCAAAACTTGAAGATTGACGACAGTAGTGGAGTAATTCCAAGCCATTCATTTCTGGCATTTCTAAATCGCAGACGATCGCCCCTAAATCAGGATGCGATCGCAATTGTGTCATTGCTTCACGACCGTTATCTGCTTGTACCACTTGATATCCAGCCTGTTGTAGCGTCAGCGCTAGGGTTTGTCGCCAAGTGAGAGAATCATCGACTAACAAGATTTTTGCTCCCACAGCAGATGGTTCTGATTGTAGCTGCGGGATTGAAAGCATAGGCGTAACGCTATTGAGTAAACTGCTATCCTTATCACTCCTCACCTGCCCCATGCCCTGAGTTACTTGTCGCTCTATTACGTACTTTGCTAAAGCAGTACTGTCAATCGCGAGGGTAAGTTTGCCATCAGCCAAAATACTACCACCATAAACATAGCTAGGTGGAACGATCGTCGGGTCTAGCGGTCGAATCACCAATTCTTGTTCGCCGATCGCCTGGTCTATTTCTACTGCTATAAGTTGGTCTTGATAGCGTAGCAATACAATGCGTCCTTGTAGAGCGGTGGAACTATTGGCGGGAGCCGTTAGCGGCGCAAAATAGGGCAAAATTCCTTTCAGGGGTAAAACAGGAATTAACTGTTCTGCATTTGCTTCACCCCATCGCAATACCTTACCTCCCCGCCAAGGGCGCAATTGTTCTGGTTGAGGGAGTAAGATTTGCTCGATCGCGCTCCCGAGTAAAGCATAGGTAGTAGAACCAACCTGACAGAGAAATAATTTCGCAATTGTCAAACTTAAGGGAATTTGGAGGATGAAAGTCGTACCGCGTTGGGGTTGAGAATAAACTGCGATCGCTCCTTGAAGAGAATGTAACTGAGCGCGAACCACGTCTAGTCCCACACCTCGTCCTGAAAGGTTGTTCACCTGAGCCGCAGTCGAAAAGCCTGGTTCAAAAATAAAATCCATTAGCTGAACTTCGCTGAGACTGCTAGCGTCAACTGGTGAAACTAAACCCATTTCGAGCGCTCGTTGGCGAATGCGATCGTAGTTAAGTCCTTGTCCATCATCTTGGATTTCAATTGTCAGGTGGCTGCCTTGATGAAAAGCACGAATGGCAATTCGACCCGTTGACGCTTTCCCCAATTGCGATCGCCTAGACTTAGGCTCAATACCATGATCGAAGGCATTGCGCACCAAATGCAAAAGGGGGTCGTAAAGTTTTTCAGCGACGGCTTTGTCTATTAATACTTCTTTACCGCTGAATTCCAGCGTTACAGACTTATCGTGCAGAGTTTCTAGTTGTCTTAAAATGGGGGGCAGGCGATCGAAAACAACGCTGACGGGAATCACTCTTGCCGTCAAAAAATCATCTCGCACGCTATTTAACAAGCGGCTTTGTTTTTCCAACATCTGGCTAGACTGACGAGTATAGAAGTCAATTTCATCCCCAGTTGCTTGTAGTTGCGCTCCATTTGCTAATAAAGATTGCACCAACATGGCAAGTTTACTAGAACTGTCTTTTTCCTGTAAGTCTAGACGCTGCTTGAGTTCCATCAACATTTGCTGTTGCAGTTGGATTAATTCAAGTAACCCTTGCATCCCGCCTTGTAGTTTTTCATCTTGTAAAGTCTGGCGGTTTTGATTAGTCAGCAATTCGCCAATCGAATAATTCAGCCGCTCTAAATGCCCGACATTAACTCTGACTGTATCCGACATAGCTGCATCTCTTTTCGCTAAAGATGAAGGTGGCGACACCGATCGCTCGGAGTTAGTATTGGTTGCTGTGGTGACTGTCTCTGACGGCTCTGATGGTTCTGCTTCCTCATCCTCTACAGGTTCGGCGATCGTCCAGATTGACTCTAACAAGGAGTTTTCATCTTCGGGAGTCGGGAGTGGGAGAGTGGGAGTCGGGGAGAAGAGAGCTGGGGGAGTTGGGGAAGAAGAGCTTCCTTGTCCCCTTGTCCCCTTGTCTTCCTTGTCTTCCTTGTCTTCCTTGTCCTCTCCTCCCACCAATTCCAACAACTGCGCCGAAGGACTCCCACCTCCACTGCGATCGCCTGCTAGGATGGATGCTTGCCCTTGTTGAAAGTCTGCTAGGGCGACTTGGGCAATGGTTATCGCTTTGTCGGGATCGCCAGCCAAAGCTGCGATCGCCGCACTGGCGATCGCTCCAAATCCCGGTAAATTTAAAGACTCTGCCAAGCCCAAAAAGACTTCGGCTTGAGTTTGCAGCGCGATCGCGATCGTCTCCACTTCCCCACCAGCTAAAGCGCGATCGATCTCTGCCAGGCGTTGAGCTACTCCAACTTCAAAAATAGATTTGGTGACATCAAACCCCAATTCATCTGAGTTAGGAATTTCAACTTCTGACGCGAAATTAACTCCTAGTTTTGCTTGCAATTCGCTAAAAACTGCGGCAGCGCGATCGAAGACTTCGGCATCATGACTGTGGCTGCCAGTAATTTCTGCCATCAAAGGGGTACGCAGGCAGTCATAAGCTTCAAATAGTAAGGCTTCCGTTTCGCGATCGAGCGTGACTTCCGGTCGGCACAGGTGGCGGAAAATATCTTCAAAAGAGTGTGCGATCTGCTTGATACTGTCCAAACCAACACAAGCCGCCGAGCCTTTAAGCGTGTGAGTTACCCGCATGAGAGTATGAACCTTATTCATACTCCACTCGGCTTTCAGATTCAATAATTCCTCTTCCAAAACTTGCAACAATTGCGGTGCTTCTTGGAGAAAGTAAGCATAGCTTTGTTCGTGGAGCGAGTCGTTCATACTAGGGGTGAGGAGTTAGAAGTTAGGGGTTGGGGAGGGACAAGGGAGACAAGGGAGACAATTCAAGTTACAAGTCGCAAGTCGCAATGACTAGCCACCAGCCACTAGTCACTAGCCACTCCTGACTCCCGACTCCTTACTCCCGACTCACAATAAACTTACTAGCACTGGCTTGTAGTTCTTGTGACATGATGAGTAATTCGTGGAAGGCGATAGATAGCAGAGTGGCATCGTCGGAGGTTCTGGTAGCAATATTTGCCACTTCGGATACGGCTTGGGTGACGGACTGGGACTGCTGAGTTTGCGATTGGGTGGCTTGATTAATCCCGGCAACGAGTTGACCGATTTCGGCGGTGGCTTCCACGATCGCAGTGAGGCTAGAGCGGGTATCGCTGACTAAATGACTGCTGGCGATCGCCTGTTGCACGCCTGTTTCCATTGCTTGGCTGACTTGCGCCGTGCCTGCTTGGATCTCTTGCACGAGCTTGCCAATTTCTGTGGTTGCTGTGGCTGACTGACGGGCAAGCGATCGCACTTCATCGGCAACTACAGCAAAGCCTCGACCGTATTCTCCGGCTCTAGTCGCTTCAATCGCAGCGTTAAGGGCGAGGAGTTGGGTTTGAGTCGTAAAATTGCCGATCGCGTCTACGGCTTTAGAAATCTTTTGCGAGGAGGCACTCAAGCGCTGGATTAATTGGCTGGTTTCTGCGACTGTCTCCCGCAAGGCAAGAATTTCCTCCACCGTGCGGTTCATTGCTGCATCCCCCTGCCGTACGGTCTGGTGGGTGCGTTGCGCCGCTTTTTCTACCTGTGCGGCATCGGCAGCTACAACTGTGGTAGCATCAACCATCGCTTGAATTTCGGTCATGGCACGCTGTAACGCTGTCAATTGTTGTTGTGCTTGTATCGTCAGTGCCGACATTGCCGACTCGCTATTTTGGGAAGTTTGGCTAACTTGTGTCGATGCCGTTTGTAATTGCATGACAATTCGCCGCAGGCTTTGCAAGGTATTATTGTAAGCATCCGCGATCGTCCCAACTTCATCATCTGTGATGGGAGCGCGGACTGTCAGATCGCCATTTAGAGCGGGGCGCACGGCAACGAGTAGCTGCATCGCCCTTTGCTGAAGTTGTTCTTTGGCTACTTTTTCCCTTTGGACGAGTTGTTGCAACTGTTCTGTTTGAGTGCGAATTTGTTCTAGATAATTTACTTTTTGTAACGCTGCGCCGACTTGGTTACCTACTTGTGCTAGAGCACTGACTTCTGTTTCTTCCCATTCACGGGGCGCAGAATTCTGATAGGCTGCGAGTAAACCCCAGAGTTCCTGCTGAACGAAGACGGGGACGATCGCGTAGGCTTTGGCTTCCATTTGCTCTAGCAGCTCCACATGACAAGCAGAGTGTCCTGCTGTATAAATATTGTTTACAGCTATAGTTCCTCCTTGGCGATAGCGTCCGCCTTGGGTGTCTTGTAAGTGGCTGTCTTCAATTACGGGTAAGACCTCTAGCAAGCTACTCCACCCAGCAGCCACGGATTCTGCGACAAACTCGCCGCCCCAATCGGGCTTGAATTTATACAAAACTACGCGCTCGGCTGCTAGCATTTGCCGCACTTCTTTCGGAATAATTTTGTAAATTGCCGACTCCGTATCGAGCGATCGCAATAAACGACTGGTAATTCGAGTCACAGCTTGTTCTATAGTTGCCGCACGGCTCAATTTTGCCGATGTTGCTTGGACTTGCTGTAATGCCTCTGCCTGTTGTAGCGCAATCCCCAAAGGGTTACGTACTTGCAGCATAATTTCTATTTCCTCTGCTTGCCAGTGGCGCGCTCCAGAATTTTGATAGGCAGCTAGCAAGCCCCACAACTTATCCCCTTGATAAACTGGTATGGTGATGTAGGCTCTGGCTTGGAATTTATCGAGCAATTCCATATAGCACGCCGAAAAATCAGCCTTGTAAACATCATCGACTTGAAGATATTGCTTGTCTCGCAGCGAACTACCCTTGTTATTTTGTAAGAAAGTATCAACGGTAGTCGATCCTGGCGCAGGTATATCTTTGACGACACAGCCTTCATCGTCCGTAAAGTTATGCTGGAGGCTATCGTCTTGTTTTTGCGCTTCTAGTAGCGATCGCCACCCAGGTGCAACGGATTCCGCCACAAACTCCCCGCCCCAATCGGGGTTGAAGCGATAAATCACAACTCGATCCGCTTTGAGTAATTGGCGTAATTCGTAGGTCGTGGTTCTAAATATATTATTGATATTCAAAGACTGCCGGATCTTATCGATAATCCGAGTCACGGTACGTTCCCGTTCGGCAGCTTGGGCAATTCGATCGGCTTGAGACTGCAATTGCTGACGGACTTCTGCCTGTTGCAAAGCAATTGCCAGGGGATTGCTTAGTTGCAGCATGATATTGACTTCCCCGTCTTGCCAGTGGCGGGGACCAGAATTTTGATAAGCAGCTAGCAGTCCCCATAGTTTCGTATCTTGGAAAATGGGAACGATGACATATGCCCGCGCTTGGTATTTCTCTAAGCTGGCGATATAACAGGGAGAAAATCCCGCCGTGTAGATATCATCCACGCGCTTAAATCTTTCCCCTCTAGCGTAGCCACCACCTTTTGTATCTTGCAAATAGGTATCGGCATCGGCGTTAGGAGTATAGGCTGTTAAGTTTCTTAACGTACAGCGGTCTTGGCTGGCGCGATCGCTTTTTAAAACTTCGTCTCCCTCCTGCGCTTCAATCACCGAAACCCAGCCAGCAGCGACGGACTCCGCAATAAATTCCCCACTCCAATCGGGATTGAAACGATAAATTGCCACTCGATCTGCTTTGAGTAACTGGCGTAATTCTTGGGTAGTCGTGCGGAAGATGCTGCCAATGTCGGGGGAACCTTGAATTTTTTCAATCACCCGCGCTAAGACTTTTTGCTGTTCGCCGAGCGATCGCAACAGAATCTTGTATTCTTCTGGTTGTACGAGCAAGGCTAATTCAGTGGCAACTCGATCCAGCAGACTGATTTCGCTTTCCGTCCAACTACGAGGACTCTGGCATTGCTGCGCCACCAACAGACCCCATCCTCCCTCTGGCAAAGCAATCGGGACGCTTAAGCTAGCACAAACTTGAAACCGTTCTAGCAATTGAATTTGATAGGGACTCAAGGAAGCTTGATAAATATCTGCTAGAGCGATCGCGGGCGAGTGTTGGTATGCTTGTAAACTTTCTGCCCCAAACATCCGCACTGCTAGAGTTTCCCCCAAACTCGGGGTAAAATCTCCCACCATTGCCTCTGCTAAAACAACACCTTTTTCCTCATCCAAAAAACGATAAATTAATACTCGGTCGGCTTGCAGATACTGACACACCAGATGAGCTGTCGTTGGTAACAGTCCGTCTTCTGCTGCCGCTTGTCGCATCACGCTGGCGATCGCGCTCAATCGTTGCCGTTCGCTTTTGAAGCTACTAGCAGTTGCTACATCCTGGTCTTTCATTCCCATTTGAAGCATTTGTGCCAACTGCTCCAGCTGGAGAAACTTAGCTCTAGCTTCCGGTGCAGTCAACAATCCCGCTTGTTCTAATTCCGCTTTCATGGCATTGACTAGTGCGGTAGGTTGAGTTGCATCTGCAACTGCGTCACTAGCAGACTGCTGCGTGCTATCTAAAGGTGGCAGTATTTTTGTGCTACCGCGATATTGTTGTCTCTGCTCTGGTAGTTCCTGTTCTTGCTTAAATAAATTTTTAAATTGCATTAGTTGTTAGTTGTTAGTTGTTAGGAGAGTGAGTAATGAGTATTTATCAGTGTAGAGACGTTACATGTAACGTCTGTACAAAGTTATCAGTTGTCAGTAGAGAGTAGTGTGCGGTGCGTGGTGCATCTTCAATTCCGAATTCCGAATTCCGAATTTTGAATTCTCCCCTATCCCCTATGCAGTTGCCACATCGGACAACGGGCGATCGCCTCGGGGTCGAGGACTATAGCATCGGCTTGAGGCAGGTATCCTTGTAGAAAGGGTAAGGTTTTGGCAGCAAATAAACTTGCTGTTGCTGGTTGAATCTGACTCGGATCGTGCCATTCGATATCCTGTACTTGCGATACCACTAGACCCATTGACTGTCCTTCAATCTGCATGACGATCGCCATCAGCGGGACGCTGGCGATTTCTGAGGCGACAAGGGGCGGATAGTCGAGAAAGAGATTCAGATCGACTAGCCACAGCATTTTTCCCCGCCAGTTGCAAATTCCCAAAATGCATTCAGGCATGGCGGGTACGGGTAATATTTCTGCTAATACAATTTGTATAACTTCGGCAACGTGAATTAAAGCTAGCAAACCGCTATCTTGGGAGCCGAGGCGACAGCGGAGAAACTTTTCCTGGGAGGATGGTGCTACTCCATCCAGTCGCAACGAACTCGTTTTAGCTAGAGAATCAAGTATTTCCATAAGTTCTCTAAAACTATAAAATAAACTGTTGGATGACTTGCAATAATTGTTGTTGGTCTACTGGTTTAGCTATGTAAGCATTTGCACCTAACATAGAACCCCACAGGCGATCGACTTCCGTACCTTTGGAAGAACAAATCACGATCGGGATTTTCTTGGTTGCATCATTTGTTTTCAAGCTGTGACAGAGTTCAAATCCACTTTGACCAGGTAAAATGACATCCAAGATCACCAAGTCTGGTGTTTGCAATCTTAGCTGTGCCTCGGCTTCTTCACCGCTTTGCACGCCAATTACCGTTAATCCTATTTGTCTGAGATAGCGGGTTAATAGTTCGGCATCAGTCAAACTATCTTCTACTAACAAAACTGTACTCACAAACTCTCTCCTACCAATTGCTCCAATTCAATTGTCCTGCTTACCACCCCCACTCGTGACAACAAGGCTCGGTCGATTTCAATCAATTCCATATTCCATCGCTGGTTTCTCGTCGGCAACGCGAGTATTTCAATCGCCGAATTCTAAATATTTTCTCACCACGTTGAGGATTTTCGGCGCTTCGATTGGTTTTGAGATAAATTCTGTCGATCGCACGACTTTGGCACGGACGCGATCGATAATCCCGTCGTTACTGGTTAAAATAATGGCGGGTGTATCTTTCAATACAGAAGTTCGGCGGATTTGGGCGCAAATTTCGTAACCATTGGCGATCGGCATGACCAAATCTAAGAAAATTAAACTAGGTTTATGTTCTAAAAGCATTGGTAGGGCAAGCACGGAGTCTTGCAAGCTAATGTATCGATAGCCTGCTTGGGTGAGAATTCTGCCTAACAACTGGCTATCTCTGGGACTGTCATCGATATAGGCTATGAGAGGACTCGTCGTCTTTGGCTGTGCGGTAGAAGACTGGGAACCTCTCTTGATGATGTGTTCCAGCTTCTCGCCAATATCCCCCACTTCAATCGACTTCATCCAGCCGCGCCGGATATAGGGGAGCAGAGATTGGGTGAGTAATATCGGGTCTTGTCGCAATCTCAAGGCTAAATCTCGCAGCGTTCGCTTACCATCTACCATCGATACCAGACTGCGGTAGACGACGGGTGAAGATTGTTGCTGCAATTCTTCGCGCTGCCAGATCAACGGAGCCACATTCGGTGAAAACTCTTCTAGTCCCGCCTGACACCATTTCTGCCAAGCCTGCTTTGCTTGCTGCCAAGAACGGTCTGGAGAGAGAAAAACTAAAGGCGCAGCATATAAGTTTTCTTCGGGAGTAAAAGTATAGCTCAGGGGCGGAAGGGAGCGATCGCGCAGCCACTGTTCCTGTTGCAGAATATCAAATAAGACTTCTGCTACGCTACCTTGAACCACTGATACCATTTGCTGGCGCAGTATCTCTCGTTTGCTCATCAATGCAGCTAAAAACTCATAATCGTCGCTGCGATATTTTTGTTCTTGGTAAAGGTGTATCGGATCGACTTGAATTTGAGGGCAGTACTGCGCCAACTGACGCAGCCAACGCCGCCGGGGATGCACTCCGCCTGCATCCCCAATCAGATGACCCAAGTGAAAATACAAACTCCACTGCTGCCGTCCATTGGAGTCTTGAATCTTCAACCTACCGTTCCTTAATTGCCCTTGGCTCCAAGCTTGTAGCCAGTTGTTTAGTTTCACTGTATATAAATGACTCTCAGTCATTGCCGATTCCATGTGGCAGATGCTTGTATTGGTAGTTGGTATGTGACAATCTAGTTCGTATTGACGCAAGATGTTCGCGCCGACTCACCTTCTCGGTAGAGCAGGTCAGCCTCAAATGCTACCTGCTGAATCGAGCGGTTCTACTCCTGGCATTTCACTCCATCGACTCGGTTACTAATTCTGATTAATAAGAATAAGAGAATTTGTGAATACTTAATAGTACTAGAAGCAAATTGTCAATTGCCAGTAATAATCTTTAGAAAATTAAGCTACTTGCAGATTTATATCGCTGTATTGCTCTGACTTTTTTCATAGAGCATAAAGTCTAAGCCCTCCTGAAGTCAAGCAGTTGTCCCACCCGAGCCAGCTTTCGCTATTGTCTTGTTTGTTTGCCCCTACTGCAAATTTATGTATCTTAAAATACCGCAGCTTGTACCTGAATATGATAATGGCTTTCTCTCGTTTCTAGACTAGAGCGATCGCAGAGATTTCTGTTGGTCTAATAAAGCCTTGTCGTTCTTGAAGGCGCACGATATGAACTAGAGCTATATGTAAGGGCGCGATCGGCAGTACCATTCTCCCCATCAATACCAATTAATGATACGCGATCGTAAATACTAGTATTTGATTATGAACAATTTAGTTAGTATTTAAGTAAACTACAGTCATCGTCGTGCTTTGTAACTTTATAATGCTGCTTCAGTCAGGGTTGAATGCTAGAAGATTTTTAGGTATATTTTTATACGATAAATGTCAATGATTACATCTAACAGTATTAGCTAAACTAGGATACAAGCTTGAGGACTGACAGCAGTGATAGAAGGCAGAGCGATATCGATTAGTTTATTTACGGGAGCAGGTGGTTTAGATATTGGTATGGAACATGCTGGTTTCCATACAGTAAGCATTGTAGAAAAAGATTCTGACTCTGCAAAGACTATAGCCCTCAACCGACCTTATCTTAAAAATGCTGTTGCACGAGATATACAACAGATTAAAGCTTCGGATCTCCTTGAAGAGGGAGGATGTGCTATCGACCTTGGTAGATCCCTGCGTCCTGGTGAAATAGATTTAGTGACGGGTGGTCCTCCTTGTCAGCCATTCAGTACAGCAGGAAAACGTGGTTCGGTCATAGACCCTCGCGGTAGCTTGTTCATGGATTTTATACGTATTGTTGAACAATTGCAGCCACGCTTCTTTGTTATGGAGAATGTTAGAGGATTATTATCTGCTCCTATCCGCCATCGACCTCATCTGCAACGAGGAATGGGTTATCCTCCACTTGAACAAGATGAAATGCAAGGCAGTGCGCTACAAGTAGTTCTAGCAGAAATGAAAAGTCTTGGATATCAAGTCGTATACAATCTTTTAGAAGCAGCAGATTATGGTGTTCCTCAAAATAGAGAAAGAGTTATATTTATTGGCTCTAGAGAGAGTGAAGCAGTTACATTTCCACTTCCTACTCATAGTAATAGTGGGATATCGCTACCTAAATGGCACACGCTTCAGGATGCTTTAATCAACCTAAACGATCCACAACCAGAATATACTCCTTACTCAAACAGCCGTCTCAAATATTTAAAACTTTTAAAAGGCGGTCAAAATTGGAGAAACTTACCTGATGAATTGAAAAAAGAAGCAATGGGAGGAGCATATAACTCTGGAGGTGGTAAAGTCGGTTTTTATAGAAGACTATCTTGGAACAAGCCATCGCCAACGGTAACAACAAGTCCGTACCAGAAAGCTACAGATATGTGTCATCCAGAGGAACTACGTCCTTTGAGTGTTAGAGAGTGTGCTAAAATTCAAACTTTTCCTGACGATTGGATATTTTACGGTTCTACAGCCTCTAAATATAGACAGATAGGTAATGCTGTTCCTATACTTTTGGCTCAAGCAATTGGTAAACATTTATATAAATTGCTTCAGGAAGAAAAGACAGCAGGAATCCAGATTTTTGAACAACTATCCTTGTTTGCTCAATAATTAATTCAATTTGCTGATATATACAGTATTTTAGTCCTGGAGTAACTGCCAATAATTACTATTTTCTACATATAACGCTGCTGGATTTTCCGTAATTGCTTTTCTAACAAATGCGGAAAAACCCTCTTCAGAAAGCTCCGAGCATCCTATTAAATGATTTAATTCCTTCCAGTATTGAACGCCATTTCTAGCATTAATTCTATGCCATTTACGAATTGTAGTGCCTTTTCGTACACTACTACTTGAACTATTTTCAGAGTTGCTACGGTTTTTAATTTGTAATAAATCTCCTTGCTTAGTACAAAAATCAACTTTATCCATAGTTTCACCCCAGGCACAATACCAACCATGAGACAAGAGTTTTTCAGCAAGATATTCCTCAAGTAGAGAGCCTAATATATTTTCTGCTGACATCGAAAGACGATGTGCAGATAGAATTTTATTGAGATTGTCACTATTCAAATCTGGAAGACGAGCAGAAATAATTACATCAATAATTCCATCAGGAACAGTACCTATCTTTTTACTAGTCCGCTTCGATGGTCGGTGATTGTAACTACTACAATATTTTTTTAACCACTTACTGATATACTCCAAGCGAGAGTTGCATCTTTTTAAAGTGGGAAAGAGTTCGGGTGAATCACAACAAACAGATAACACGGTTTTTACAGGATTGTTCCAGAAGAACTCAGGGGTAGCTGTTGCTATATTTTTGGCATCTGAAATTATTAGGTTGGCATCAAAGTCAGGTATTTTGATACTACTACTCACAATTATCCTCAGTCACATCTACGGCTTTAGGTACTTGCTTTATTGTTCCCAGTAACTCATATGAAGTCACATCCAAAGCTTTTGAAGTGTCTGTGTAAGAATTCGTTTGCTGAAAATTTGATGAGGCGATCGCTTATCCTAAAGCTATAGCATTCAAAATTTTAAGTGAACTCTGATGAGCGTTGTGATTCCTGAAGACATCCTTCGAGCTACAAAAATGACCGAGGATGAACTGAAACTAGAGATTGCCCTTATGTTATACAAGCAGGAGAAAATTAGCAGTGGTAAAGCGCGTGCTTGGACGGGATTAACGGTCATCCAGTTTCAACACGAACTCGCTAAGCGCGGCTTTGGTATTAACTATGACGTAGAGGACTTCGAGGCAGATATCCAAACGCTACGGTCAATGGGAAGACTGTAGTTGTTGTCAGCGATACATCACCCATTACAAATGCAGAAGAGTAATCTGTGTTGAGGTATGTTTAATGTTATTGCGATCGCTCTCTTCCATACATTTTGCAACTACAAACCTTTTCGCGCATCGTGAATCTGGGCAAAATACAATATAGTCATCCCGCACACTACCTCAACCATGCCTCGGTTTCAATCCCTGGAAGCAGCACTCAAACACTACTTCGGCTACGATAGCTTCCGCCCTGGACAAAAACAAATCGTCGAACAAGCGCTGCAAAATCGGGATCAACTGATTGTCATGCCTACAGGTGGCGGAAAATCTCTCTGCTTTCAGCTGCCAGCCCTGTTACAGCCAGGTTTAACTGTAGTCGTATCCCCCCTGATTGCCCTCATGCAAGACCAGGTGGAGGCGCTGCGAGATAACGGAATTGGGGCAACATTTCTCAATAGCAGCCTCAACTTACATCAAGTGCGATCGCGGGAACAAGCGATTCTCAGCGGCAAAACTAAACTCCTCTACGTCGCCCCAGAACGCCTGTTAAACGAAAAATTTCTGCCTTTTCTCGACTTAATTCGCGAGAAAATCGGGATTGCAGCTTTTGCAATCGATGAAGCCCACTGCGTCTCGGAGTGGGGACACGACTTTCGCCCCGAATATCGCCAGTTAAAACAGTTGCGTCAGCGTTACCCTGGTGTACCAACCCTCGCCCTCACCGCCACAGCCACAGATAGAGTTCGTCAAGATATTATTCAACAGTTAGGATTATCACAACCTAGCATTCATATTGCGAGTTTCAACCGCCCTAATCTTTACTACGAAGTTCAACCAAAACAAAAGCAAAGTTACAGCCAACTTTTACAAATTATTCGTCAATCGGAAGGATCGGGAATTGTCTATTGTCTCAGTCGTCGTAAAGTAGATGAGATTGCCTTTAAGTTACAACAAGACAAAATTGCGGCTCTACCTTACCATGCAGGTTTAAGCGATACAGAAAGAGCGGAAAATCAAACCCGTTTTATTCGCGATGATGTCAGAGTTATGGTAGCAACGATCGCCTTTGGGATGGGAATTAATAAACCTGATGTACGATTCGTTATCCATCACGATTTACCTCGAAATATTGAAGGTTACTATCAAGAATCGGGACGGGCGGGAAGAGATGGTGAAACAGCCCGTTGTACTCTATTTTTAGGTTACGGTGATATCAAAACAATTGAATATTTAATCGACCAAAAAACCGATTTGCAAGAACAAAGAATTGCCCGTCAACAGTTGCGTCAGGTCATAGATTTTGCCGAAGGGACAGATTGTCGGCGCACAATTGTCTTAGGCTATTTTGGCGAAAGATTTGCCGGACAATGTAGCGGTTGCGATAATTGTCTTGCACCTAAACCAGTTGTGGACTGGACAATCGAGGCGATGAAATTTCTTTCTTGCGTGGCGCGTTGCAAAGAGAAATTTGGCATGAATCACATTATTGATATCTTGCGCGGTTCTAAAAATCAAAAAGTTTTGCAATACAACCATAATAAACTTTCAACTTACGGAATTGGCAAAGATAAAACTGTAGAAGAATGGCGATTGTTAGGGCGATCGCTACTACACCAAGGTTTACTAGATCAAACAACTGATGGTTATTCTGTTTTAAAACTTAATGCTGCAAGTTGGGAAGTCATGCGACGACAGCGGACAGTTTCAATAGCAATCGATACCACCCCAAATCTCTCGGCTCAACCGTTAGAAGCACGAACGGCTGAAGTCGAAATGTTATTTCAAAAATTGCGATCGCTGCGTAAAGAAATTGCTGACGAACAATCAGTTCCACCCTATGTCATTTTTGCCGATTCTACGCTGAAATTGATGGCATTGCAGCAACCACAAACTTTAACTGAATTTGCTAAACTTTCGGGTGTAACCTCACATAAAATAGCTCAGTATGGCAAAAAATTCTTAATAGAAATTCAGGCTTATACTCAAACTCAAACCCAAACTTCAAATCTACCAACTGACACCGAACAATTTACATTACATTTATATCAACAAGGATTGAGTGTAGCAGAAATTGCCCAAAAGCGAGATCTGCGCCCGACAACAATTATCCGCCACCTGTCAGATTTGGTGGAAAAGAATCAAGATGTAGATTTAGATCGTTTAGTGAATCGCGATCGCCAGATTAAAATTTGTCAAGCTTTAGAAAAACTTGGCGATATTTCCCTTACCCCAATTCGAGAATATTTAGGTGAGGATTATTCCTACGACGAAATCCGCTTGGTGAGGGGACGCTGGCGAAAAGACAAAAATTGAAGCTGGCTCTAAAAGGTCAACTAGCTCGCCATTGAGATCGCGATCGCCGCGATCGCGATCGTCCAAAAATCTCATAATGCGGTAGCATATAGACGAGACAATGAAATTCGGTTGTATTGTTTGTGATTAAAATCAACAGGCTTCTCTCCGAAATCTGAATCTCTGCACCTTCTGATTTTGGAGACAATGTATGTCAATTTATGTAGGTAACTTATCATATGAGGTAACGCCAGAAGACCTCAGCGCTGCTTTTGCACAGTATGGCTCTGTAAAAAGAGTTCAATTACCAACCGACCGCGAAACAGGTCGAGTGCGTGGTTTTGCATTCGTAGAAATGGATACAGATGCCGAAGAAACCACTGCTATTGATGCCCTCGATGGCGCTGAGTGGATGGGGCGGAATATGAAGGTGAATAAAGCAAAGCCTAGAGAAGACAGAGGCTCGTCTGATGGTAGACGTGGAAGCAACAACGGGGGATACTCTCGTCGTTACTAAACTTTGATACAAAGAATTTGACTCTAAGGTTTGAGGGTAGACAAGGAGTCTGCCCTTTTGTTTTTGAACATAGCTTGCGGAGCAGGTTGGCTAAATTCTAGCCTAGTTGATTTTATAACAAAGGAACACAGCTAGATTGGAGTGACTGCATTTTCGCAACTACAAACACCATACTTAGTATTGACAAAATAGCCAAAAATGAAAGCAACTTAAGTAAAAAAACACTTAAAATATGACTCCAGAAGCAATACGCATTGTTACTCAATTAAGGCGTGAGTTTTATTCTCTCTTTGCTACAGAGATGAGAGTTCCAGTAATTATTACTAACAGTAACTCATCCGCTAGTAATCCATCTATAGCTTCTTGGGTAGATCGTCAACAAAGATTAAACTATGTATATATTTACGTCCACTTATCGCCTGATGAATTAATCCCCAACCGTCCATTTCTGCTGAAGTTAGCTATTAATAAAGGTGCTGGTATAGCTACATTTACGAAACAGCATCAAGACTATCAAAAACCGAATCAGCGTTGGTACTTCGAGTTAACTCTATTGCCAGAAGAAATCTTAGATTTTCTGCCCTGGATAGTTAGCTTGGTTCAGTCTCATGAAAAAGGTTTTAACTCATTTGCGTTAGAACCACCACATCCGTTTGAGGTCAAGATGTCTCATCTACCATTATCCGGTGATATTTGGACTCAGAAAGCTGGACAGCAAGCTTCTCATACTCTGGTAGTCCAATGAAAATTCAAGCATTAAACATTCAGATTGGCGATCGCATTGTTGCCTATTGTAATAGCAAGAGACAAATCTGTACTGTCAAGCAAGTACAAGATTCCGGTCAGGGTAGCATCGCGCTGACAGTATGTCCTTCTGGAAATAATCGGCTTTCACTTTCACGGGTGATTCGGTTTCACCAAGATGCTTCAGTCGATTTAGCAAGCTAAAACTACTATACTGCTGGATCGATTTCCATTTTATTGAAGATTTAGATCGCGGTTAGGGCAAGTTTACCGAGATGAGATTAAAGATGTCTGGTGAACCCGCCTCGCCAACACCGAAAACTTCATTTTCATCCCGCATTCCAGCAATATCACGCCAGGGAATATCAGGATATTGGCTTCTCACTGAATCGGGGAGTCGCTTCACGGCTTCGCCAATAATTTCGATCGCCCTTGAAACGGCAAACACCTTCTCCAGGTTTTGTGAGAAATCCTCAAAGTTAATGCCTGTCGTAAACTGCTCGATCGCAGCAACAGCATCCAAAATATCCTGCAAGTAGTCTGCAACTTCTCGCTTACTCACAGATAGACGACCTCTGCCAAAATCCGCTCTCCAATGCGTGGTTTTAAACCAGCCTTATGCACCAGATCGACCTTGACTCCCAGATGATCGCTGAGATAGTTCTCTAAATTGACAAATTTCAACAAGCTTGGTGTCTCAAAAAACTCCACTAGCACATCCACATCGCTAGTTTCGGTCTGTTCTTGCCTAACGTAAGAACCAAAAACCCCTAACTCTCGAACTTTGTAACGTTCCTGCAACAATGACTTGTTTTGTACAAGCCACTGCTTAATCTCCTCCAGCGTTTTCATAAAGCCTAACTCCCTCAAGGCAAGCACAGCACGTAATCTAGCTTACCCTGCTCTGTTCCGGCTCTGAAATTGTGGTTAGGACGGGCTGACAAAGATCCTTGTATTTATTCAAAGATTCCTGGTGAACCCGCCCCTACGAATGACAAATGACAAATGACGAATGACAAACTAACCAAACTGTTCCTCAGCATCCAAATTAAACAGGACTTGAAGAGTTTGCATACAACGCCGCCTCGCCTCAATATCCTGCTGCGATCGCAACTGTACCATCGGATCGTGCAAAATTTTATTCACGATTCCTCTGGCTAACGTTCCGGCTGAGCGGCGACAAATACGACTGAAACGAAGCGCAAAGACCTTACTCGTCCGCTCCAACCGAATTGTTAGCTGGCTGGCGCTGGGCTATTTTCATCAACAAACGCAATGCTTCATTTACCGCATCTTCACTCGGAAACGCCTGAGCCACATCAGGATCTAGAAGAACAAGATTCGTTCCCGCTTGATAACGCTCTATATACTTGCCCCTGACTCCTCCCGCCATTTGCGAAAAGTCATATTCAGGTCGTAGATCATCATCCATTTCACGATTCACATCCTTCTTCATAAAATCTCCGTTCCTGACGGGTTGCTTTTCGAGCACTGATGATTCGTATTTTTTCTCCTCGATCCGTATGGGCGACAATTAGAAGCTGCCCGAATCTGGATACCCCAATGATAACGTAACGACTCTCTCCAACCGAATGATCCGGATCGGGAAATGTCACTGATAGCGGATCATTGAAAACGGTAGCCGCTTCCTCGAAGGAAACATTATGTTTCTCGCCGTTCAATTTTGCCTTATCTGGGTTCCATTCAAATTCCATCCAAATCAACTCACCCGTAACCACTCCCGAAGTCTAGCAGTGAATCCTTGTTTATCCAAAGCAAGACGCAGAGATAATGTGCAATCAGAGTCAATCACTTCAGCAAAAATGCTTCAATGTTATCCAAATTGGGAAAATATCCATTACTCGTATCAACTTCAAGTGTAGGAATGGGTAAAAGCGGTGGATGGTAATCTCCTGGCGGTAATTCGATCCCTTCTTGAGCAGCGCGTACTCCCCAATCACCATGAAATCTTAGCCGATTTGGATCAGATAAGCCGCGTTGAACAAACCGCGATCTCGCTAAATGAGGGTCAACCATGCAAATAACGCTCTTTATTTCTGATATCTGTAAAAGCCGTTCTAGCGGTGTTGCCCAGAGATGGTGTTGAAACGCTGCTTCTGCGACTAGCGTTATTTGCTTTATTAACAGAAATTCTAGAATTTCAAAAAATGTGTTGTAGATACTTTGGTTAACATCTTTTCCAAGAGATTCGCGATCGCTTTTCATCGTATTCACAAATCCTTCTTTGATTTCATCACGACAGATCGCTGGGCATCCTATCTTTCTTGCAAGAGTATGTGCCAGAGTAGTTTTTCCCGATCCTGGTCGTCCAGCAACAATTACAAGTAAAGGTTTCTTCATAACGCTGGACACCAATATTAAATAACTCGTTCGGCACGAAGTTGGTTTCCAATACCAACAGATAACACTTAAACCACTGCCACCACCCGTAACCGAAGCCAGCTAACGTTCCGCCTCACCCGCCGCTAGTAACCTTTTGAACTCAACGAAAAGACTCCAAACGGTCGGGTGCAGGCGGATTGTTATGCGGCTTTTACACTCGTGCTAGCAAAGCGGTTTGTGAATTCACTTGAGGGGAAGAAACACGTCGATCACTGCCTCATGTTCAGGCACATCGGGGAAGAACTTGACTCGCTGTAGAAACAGTGGAAAGTCTCGCGGTTCTTCTCCGCTGGATGGGAGCCATTTCGAGTAAAGGTGAGTGATGCTTTCGCCAAGATTCGCATCATTTCCAATATGTCGCAATACAGCACACCGACCAGCGGGAATCGTTTTTTCTACCACTCCAAATGAATTGTCAGCGACATCCCACTCCGTTGATGCACAAATGTCCAAACGAAAATCTTCAGGCGAGGTTTCAGATGGATCGTTGTAAAGGATGTTGAAAGTTGCACTGATCTGAGGGGTCAGGTGATTTTGATGTCGCCATTCGATGAACTTGCGGATTGAAGTTTCGATCAGATTGGGGTCTCCACAGTGTTCAAGCACTGCCACTTTGGTTTCTGGAAACGAGATAACTTTAACAGTTTCGGCTTGATGGTCTGGTTTCATATGCTTGCTCCTTAAATCACTTAAAGGCTGATAAATCAAGTGCCAAGGATTCCACTGCGGACGCTCTCTGAACTCGGAAGGGGTTTGACCAATACGCTTCTTGAATGCACGAGAAAACGATTCATGATTTTCATAACCACTTGCCAGTGCAATATCGACGATCGGGATCTGGTGACGAAAAGCCAGTTGATAAGAAGCGCGTTTCAAACGAGTGAGTTGAATGTATTTGTACACGCTAATCTCAAAAAGCTCAGAGAACTGCCTGTGAAAGTGATACTTCGAGAATGCAGCAACGTTACTGAGGCGATCAATAGAAAGATTGTCGTCTAAGTGAGCATCGATGTACTCAAGCACCTTGCGGAGTCTAGAGCAATAAGTGTCAAAAGCAGATCCATTCAATGAAGTATCCTCCTCGGCTGTTAATAGCCTACTCCCTTGAAATCTGTGAAGCTTGACAGAAATTGCTCAGTTTACAAATGCTTAGGTTGCCGCATAACTATTTATTATACTGACGTTTTCTATATAATTAGCCTACAGAAACTAGTTATATAGAGTCTTTCCAGATAATATCCTAAATCTGAATGATTATACAGACATTTTCCATATAATTACCCGATCTAGGTTAATTAACTGGAATCTTTCCATATAAATGTCGTAGCCACTTAAATTTTTTTTGAAATAACATTGAAGTTAAAAGATGATTCAGATACTTATTTAGATTTTATTCTATGGAGCAACGTCCAAAAAAATTACTAGAACAGGTACAAGATGCTATTCGACTTAAGCATTATTCATATCAAACAGAAAAAACTTATGTTCATTGGATTAAACGTTACATCTTTTTTCATAATAAACAGCATCCTAAAGATATGGGAGGGAAAGAAATTGAAGCTTTTTTGACAGATTTAGCTGTTCATCAAAAAGTGGCAGCATCTACCCAAAATCAAGCACTTCACGCTATTTTATTTTTATACAAAGAAGTATTAAAACAAAATTTAGATTTAAAAGTCGATGCAGTTAGAGCAAAACAAACTCGTTATCTACCAACTGTTCTCACCAAAGAAGAAGTTTTAGCAATTATTAAGCAATTATCGGGTGTTTATCAACTTGTAATCAAACTACTTTACGGTACTGGATTAAGATTGACTGAAGGTTTACAATTACGTGTTAAAGATGTTGATTTTGCTCAGCAGCAAATTATCGTTCGTGATGGGAAAGGAATGGAAAGTCGCGTGACAATGCTACCTGCAAGCATTGCTGAAGAATTAAAAATGCACTTACAAGGTGTTAAGCTATTACATCAACAGGATTTACAAAAGGGTTATGGTTCAGTTTATTTACCATTTGCACTTGAAAGAAAGTATCCTGAAGCAAAATACGAGTGGATTTGGCAATTTGTTTTTCCTTCTGGAAATATTTCACAAGATCCTCGCAGTGGAGAAGTTCGTCGCCATTACTTACACGAAAGTGGTTTACAAAAGGCTTTGAAAAAAGCTGTTCAAGACGCAAAAATAAATAAAAAAGTTGGGTGTCACACTTTTCGTCATAGTTTTGCTACGCATTTGTTACAAAACGGCTATGATATTCGCACAGTTCAGGAATTACTCGGACATAAAGATGTCAAGACAACTATGATTTACACACATGTACTTAATCGAGGTGGGAAAGGGGTTCGTAGTCCACTTGACTCGTAGAGAGTCGATTGGTCTTTAGGAGAGATTGCTCTCCTCACCAAACACTAATTTTGCGTTGATTTAGTGTATTTGAAAAAATCTGCCATTGTGGTTAGGACGGGCTGACAAAGATCCTTGCTGTTATCCAAAGATTCCTGGTGAACCCGCCCCTACGAATAACCAATGACAAATGACAAATGACAAACTAACCAAACTGTTCCTCAGCATCCAAATTAAACAGGACTTGAAGAGTTTGCATACAACGCCGCCTCGCCTCAATATCCTGCTGCGATCGCAACTGTACCATCGGATCGTGCAAAATTTTATTCACGATTCCTCTCGTTAAAGCTTCAATCACTTCTTGGTGCTTTTCAGCAAATTCCGAACCCAAACGCGATAAAGCTTTTTCTAACTCTTGTTCGCGAATGGTTTCGACTTTATGACGCAAGCAACTGATCGTAGAAACAGTTTCCAGCGATCGCCACCATACGTCAAATGTTTCTACTTCCTCATCCAGCAGCTTTTCAGCTTCCATTGCCATTCTGCGACGGCTTTCTTGGTTTTGAGCCACCACAGCCTTCAAATCGTCTACGTTAAACGCTTGTACGTTGTCTAAATTGTTGACATCTTCATGTACGTTACGCGGTACGGAGATATCAAATAGCATCAACGGGCGATTTGGTTCTAAAGCAATTTCTAGCTTAGCGCGATCGATCAGCGGTTCTGTAGCCGAGGTACTAGTAAATACCAAATCTGATGTTGCCACCACTGGCATCATTTCTGATAGTAAACAAAGTTTTAAATCTGCATGTTGAAACTGATTAGCTAAAGCTTGCGATCGCTTTAAAGAACGATTCAAAATACAAATTTGGCTCGCACCTTTTGCCACCAAATGTTTAACGAGTAACTCCGACATTTTACCCGCCCCAACGATCGCCACTCGGCAAGCTGCCAAATTAGCAACTTTCATTTGGGCTAATTCTACTGCCGCAGAACTAATCGAAACCGCACCAGTACCGATACTAGTTTCAGAACGTACCCGTTTGCCAGCCGTAATTGCTTGTTTAAACAGCTTATTCAGAATGAGTTTGATACCGTTATATTGTTGTCCTAAACTGTGAGTTTGTTTTACCTGAGCTAAGATTTGCCCTTCTCCTAACACCAAGCTATCCAAACCAGCCGAGACTCGCATCAAGTGCATGACTGCATCTTGGTGGAGCAAAATAAATAAATGTTGTCTTAAATCGCGGACTGGTAATTTGCTGTGTTCGCCCAAAAACTGGCTAACTTCTCGAATCCCTTGTTCCGTTTCTGGAGTAACGATATAAATTTCCAGACGATTACAAGTGCTAAGTATTGCTGCTTCGGTAATATGCGGATAGCTACACAAAAGAGCGATCGCGCCTTCCAACTGCGATTCTGGAATACTCAGCTTTTCCCTAACTTCTACTGGGGCTGTTTTGTGACTTAACCCGATAACCGCAATGTTCATGTCTCCTCCCAAATGAGGGGCTAGGGGTGAGGAGTGAGGGGCGAGGGAATTCTTCATTAATTCCGAATTCCGAATTCCGAATTCCGAATTCTCCCTGCTCGATCGCTCCCTGCTCCCTGCTCCCTTTTCTTCCTACTTCAGTTGCAGTGTCTTTGGTTCGTCAAACATATGGATCGTGTCTACAAACCGCGCCGTGCGAGATTGGCTGGAGATAACTAAACTTTGGGTTCTGGCTCCACCTTTGAAGAAGCGGACACCTTCCATCAGCGTACCTGGGGTAATACCACAAGCAGCGAACAGGACGGTTTGACCCGAAGCTAACTCTTCAGCATTGTAAACTCGGTCTGGGTCATTAATTCCCATTTCTTTCAAACGGGCAATATTTCCCTCTTTACTTTCGCCAATCAAACCAGTTTTGACTACTTCTGGATCGTAGATCAATTGTCCTTGGAAATGCCCGCCCAAACAGCGCAATGCAGCAGCAGAAATCACGCCTTCTGGAGCTGCGCCAATTCCCATCAAGGCATGAATATTCGTTCCCGAGAAAGCGCAGGAGATCGCAGCGGAGACATCGCCATCGCTAATTAAGCGTACTCTTGCCCCGGCTTGGCGAATTTCTTGAATGAGTTCTTTGTGGCGAGGGCGATCCATCACGACCACAACTAGCTCCTCTACAGCGCGTCCGAGGCATTCTGAGAGGATTTTGAGGTTTTGGGTAGCCGATTTATTAATATCTACATGACCGCGTGCTGGGGCTGGGGCTGCGAGCTTTCTCATGTAAAAGTCAGGAGCAGCAAACAAACCACCTTTTTCGGCGATCGCCAACACAGCCATCGAACCATTTTGTCCGTAGGCGACTAAGTTCGTCCCTTCGCAAGGGTCAACGGCAATGTCTATTTCAACTAATTCATCTGGGTTACAGTAATCTTTGGCATCGGCACGGGTACAGATCCCGACTTCTTCGCCAATGTATAACATGGGGGCTTCATCCCGTTCGCCTTCACCGATGACAATCCGACCCCGCATGTAAATTTTATTCATTCTCTCCCGCATGGCTTCTACAGCCACTTGGTCAGCAGTGTTTTTCTCGCCTTTACCCATCCAACGGGAAGATGCGATCGCTGCTTGTTCTACAACTTCAATAATCTCTAAACCTAGAGTATTTTCCACGCGGTCTGTCCTCCCAATGCTCTGTTTGCTGCTGTTGTTTTGCGGCTGTATCAGTACATAAGTCTACCAAACGGCGTAACCCCGTGGACTACAAGTATTTACTCAGGTTTTGTTAAGTTTTGCTGCTGAAGATGGGTAAGGGGTAAGGGGTAAGGGGTAAAAGGGAATTGAGGAGGCGATCGCCCTTTGATTTTCTCCTTATACTTTAGTACCTATGTACTTAAATATAGAATTGGGGCGATCGCTTCAGACTGAGCTTAGATCTCCTCTTCCCTTCTTTGCGCCTTTGCGCCTACTCTACGAGAAGCCGCTGCGCGTCTATGCGTGACACAAAATTTTCCTTCCTTTTAACGAAAAACCTTACCATCAGGCATAATTGCCCCCTGAAAAATCGCCTTACTCAAATTAGCTTCATCCAACTTAGCTTCGGTTAAATTAGCCCCTATAAAAATAGCCCTACTCAAATTAGCGCCCCGCAAATCTGCTCTAATTAAATTAGCATTTGTAAAATTAACTTTACTTAAATTCGTCCATCTCAAATCCGTCAGATAAAGCTCTGCTGCACTTAAATCAGCACCAAACAAATACGCCCCACCAAAATGAGCTTCACTCAAATTAGCTTGACATAAATTAGCGCGATAAAAATAAGTAGCGATCGCCTCAGCCTCATATAAATTAGCACTACTCAAATTAGCATGACTGAAATTAGCCCCAGTTAAATTAGCATAAACCAGACTAGCCCGACTTAATTTCGCCACGCTCAAGTCTGCTTCGCTAAGAGTAGCTCCGATAAATTCAGCCGCCGTCAAATTAGCATGACTGAGATCTGCGGCTTTTAAATCGACACCCCGCAAATCTGCTCCTATCAAATTGGCATAAGCTAAATCTGCACCCATCATTTGAGCCGAAATTAACTGAGCGTCAACTAATTCGGCTTTTTGCAAATTAGCGTCAATCAATTCAGCTTCGCACAAACTAGCTGCACTGAGATTAGCCCCACATAAATTAGCTGCAATCAGTTTAGCGCGATCGAGATTGGCTCTTTTTAGATTAGCCTTGGTAAGATTAGCACCCCTAAAATTAGCCCCACACAAATTAGCTGCGCTCAAGTCAGGTACAATCTGCGCGTATGAAGAGCGCCACTCTAACCAAGTAACCGCACCCTGTTGCAGTAGCGCCAGATGCTCCCGATTTGCCATTCCTGCTACTCCTTGCGCCCACCAACAGTAGGAAGTTCGCGCCCGTGGGCATTTTCCATCGCCGCCAACGCCGCACTCGAACCCGCAATAATATCTCGTTCTTCCCCACCCAGGTAAAGCCGTCCAAAACTACCCACCGCTTGAATCTCTAGAATATTAATCAAGGCTGCTTTTTCTGCTTGATTTGCGGCTAGAGCTGCATAAGCCGCAGGTTGAACTTCTAATACATACAACGTTTGTCCTGCCAAAATCATCTGTCCTCGGCGGGTGCGGTTAATCAATTGTGTTTGGTGCGGATCGATATTGCGAATAATCTGACTCGACATCACTTGTGGCTTGAGGCAATCTCGTTCGCGTACTCCCATTGCTTCCATCACCGCCTTACCCGCTGCCCGCGTCTCCCCCTGGCGACTAGAATGGACTTCTAGCAATCCATAAAGCCGTTCTACCACCTGCACCCCTGGACGCACAGAAGCAGATTTTAAAGCAATATCCATTAAGCGGATCACCTCAATCCCTGGCGAGACTTCAATCCACAGAGAAGCATCACCTGGTAATGGCAAAAAACCTGCTGCCACCGTTCCCATGTAAGCTGCGTGTTGAGGTTGTAAGCTATCTATAAACACATAACTGCGTAATTCAATACCCAAAACTTAAATCTCCAAGCTCGTCATTGGTCATTGGTCATTAGTCATTTGTGAGTTTCTAGCGATCGCCAGTAAAAATACCAATAGAGGCATAATTAAAGACTTACAGTGAAGGTGAGAGATAGTACCGATTACCAATTACCAATTACCAATTACCAAACTCTCACGTAGGCTGACTGTAGTTAAGTATAATCAGAATTAATATGCGATCGCGTTCGTAAATTTCTGCCCAGACTGCCAATAATACAACTATGTTGGACTTCCTCAATCCGATTCTCAACCGTCATCCAGAGCGAGTCAAAGCCAACGTTGAGATTTACACCTGGCAGACTTGCCCCTACTGCATTCGCGCCAAATTATTGCTGTGGTGGAAGGGTGTCAACTACACGGAATACAAGATTGATGGTGATGATGTAGCGAGAAATAAAATGGCAGAACGCGCCAACGGACGGCGCACCGTTCCGCAAATCTTCATCAATAACGAGCATTTCGGTGGCTGCGACGATATTTACAAACTAGATAGCGAAGGCAAATTAGATCCTCTCCTCGCTCAGCCAGCCTAATATTTGTAGAAACGTTCGTAGGGATGCACGCTGTAGTAGGGGCGCACAGCTGTGCGCCCCTACTATGTGCGAACAAAAAACAGCAGAAACATGATTGAAGCCCCAGAATACATCATCCACCGTCAATGGATGCAACGGGCGATCGCTCTTGCCCAAATTGCCGGGGAAGCCGGAGAAGTTCCCGTGGGCGCAATAATTATCGATTCAAACGGTAACGTCATTGCCGAAGCAGAAAATCGGCGCGAACGAGACAACGATCCCACCGCCCACGCAGAAATTATTGCTTTGCGCCAAGCTGGTAAAACCTTACAAAACTGGCATCTCGATCGCTGTACCCTATACGTTACCCTAGAACCTTGTCCCATGTGTGCGGGAGCGATCGTCCAAGCACGAATTGGTTTACTTGTGTATGGTGCAGACGATCCAAAAACTGGAGCTATTCGCACCGTCACCAACATTCCCGACAGCGCCTGCTCCTACCATCGTCTCCCCGTTCTCGCTGGCATTTTAGACTCCACCTGTCGTCAACAACTGCAAGATTGGTTCCGCCAGAAGAGAGGGAGCAGGGAGCAGGGAGTAGGGGGAGAAAAGTAACTGGTCACTGGTCACTGGTCACTGTTCACTGCTAAAACTGTCCCCTATGTGTAGCGATCGCGACTAAAAAAAATTAGGGTGGAATTAAAGCCATATAACTTTACGTTCGCTTACACACTCGCCACCCTCATGATTCAGCTCGATTCCTCGCACACTGATATTGGGACAACTAAAAAGACCAAGGTGGCTGCAAGCTCTCACGTTTCGCCTTGGTTAACGCCCATAGTCTATCCTATCGGACGGCGTTTGGTCTTCCCCTTTTATTTTGACAAGATTGAAGTTAGCGGATGGGAAAACTTGCCGAATGGAGGTCCTGTCATCGTAGCACCTACCCACCGTTCTCGTTGGGATGCGCTCATGGTTCCTGCAATCGTGGGTAAGGTTGCAACCGGGCGAGATCCGCGATTTATGGTGTCCATAGACGAAATGAAGGGTATCCAAGGATGGTTTATTAGCCATCTCGGAGGGTTTGCTGTTGATGTGAAGCGTCCATCTATTGCTACTCTCAGACATGGCGTAGAATTACTACAACAAGGAGAAATGCTAGTCATTTTTCCTGAAGGTGGCGACCTGAAAAAAAATCGCGAGTGTACGCTGAATTCTCTTCAACCTGGTTTAGCTCGCCTAGCACTACAAGCCGAATCAAGTCAGCCAAATTTAGGTGTCAAAATCTTACCGCTCGGTATTTACTATAATCCTCCCACCGTACCGTGGAGATCTCAGGTTAGGATTAGTATTGGTTCTCCTATCCAAGTAGGAGATTACAGCACGGGTTCGATTAAAAAAGATGCGAAGCAATTGACACAAGATTTAGAACTAGCACTTAAACAGTTGGGCAGTAAGACGCAAGCAACCGTAGAGCAAGACAGCGCTCCTTCCCTATACTCTGAAAGAAAGGAATCTTTTATTTAAAACAATAGCTTCAGGTATCGCCGCCGAGGGAACAAAGTCAAAAGTCAAAAGTCAAAAGTCAAAAGCTAAAAGTCGAAATTAACTGCTTTCTATCCCCGACTTCCCATACAGACGTTGCCTGCAACGGCTCTACACCGACTTCCTGATAACTGATAACTGATACCTGATAAGATACCCGAAGTTCAAAATCGGTCTTGTGTTTTTTAGCGCACGGAATTAAGCCATGATTTCTGCTGGAACTCAACGCTTCCTTTACCATAGCTGCATAACATTATTTTCGGCGATCGCAGCTATTACTTTGCTGTCCCCAACTTACGTCCAGGCGCAAACGCCACCAGCACCAGCTACTCCTAACCAAGCTCAACCTATCGATCCAGAAAATCCTAACATTATTCAACCTTCTGCCCAGAATAATAGCGTTTTGAGCGTGGCTGGAGGTCAACGGCTGATGTCGGAAGCTAGCAGCGCTATCTCCTCTCAAAACTACGACACAGCGGTGAAAAAGTTGCAGGAGGCGCGTCAGGTTTTCAATCAAATGTCTAATTTCTACCAACAGCTAGGTGGTAACTTTCAAGGTATTGACAATCGCGTTGCCGATAGCCAACGTAAGAAAGCCTTGGATACTGCCCAAATGCGCGATGATGCGACTTACCAACTAGCACTGGTACATCGAGCCCAAAACAAGCCAGAACTTGCCGTACCGCTGCTGGTTCAGATTGTTAACAGTCAAAACCCAACTAGAGATTTGGGCAAAAAAGCCTATCAACAACTATTCGAGTTAGGATTTGTTGACACGCCCTTTCCGCGTACTGGCGATACTGGTAATGCACCGCAACGGAGTGAAGCTAAGCCTGCCGAACAATCTGCTCCAAAACAGTAGCGCCGAGGCGATCGCTCATCTATCCTTAGAAATAGTTAAATTAGAAAAGAGTTCAGCAATTAGGAATTGAAATGATTAGTCCTCAGCAAGTTGAGGAAATGATTAAGGTAGCGATCCCAGATGCCCAAGTTCAAGTACAAGACTTGACTGGGGGTGGAGATCATTACCAAGTAGTAGTCGTTTCTTCCCAGTTTGAAGGTAAGGGACGAGTACAACAGCACCAACTCGTCTACAGCTCCCTCAACCAAGCAATGTCATCAGAAGCTATCCATGCCTTAGCACTAAGGACTTACACACCTCAAGCTTGGCAAGCTGTCAGCCAAGTAGTGTAAGCTGGCTTCTCCCATAATTCTACGGTAGCGCTAATACCTCATCCTCAAGACTAGGAATAACAGCTATGACTCCAGAATTGAAAGAGCGACTCGATAATCTCGTTCAACAAAACAAAATCTTGGTTTTCATGAAGGGCAACAAATTGATGCCTCAATGTGGTTTTTCTAACAATGTCGTACAAATTCTTAACACTCTGGGAGTTCCCTTTGAGACTGTTGACGTTTTAGCAGACTCTGAAATCCGACAAGGAATTAAAGAATATTCCAATTGGCCCACCATTCCTCAAGTTTATGTTAACGGTCAATTTGTGGGCGGCTCTGATATTCTGATTGAAATGTACCAAAGTGGCGAGTTACAACAGATGGTAGAAGTCGCACTTGCTTCTTAACAATTAACGATTTGGATAGAAATGCGTATAGGGGCGTACAGTTGTATGCCCCTATTCATTTGCGGCAAAGTGTATTTTTAATTGTTGGCAATTTTTAGCCAATTTTAAGCATCAGCATAAATAGCTGACCGATCTAAGCTTGACCTTACCCGCTCGGAAGAAGCCCAATTTAATTCAAAATTCAAAATTTCGATCTGATTTTCCACTGAATCCTATTTCGAGCCAATCTACAATAACTTAACGGTAGTCTGATTCTGGTTCTGGCTGAACCGGCATTTCAAAGTTATACGGATCGTATAGAAAGCGGGTTGCTTCTTCCTCTAAACGATGAATTAGATAGGGTTCGAGGATGTTGGAATGCCTCATGGCTGCGAGATAGCCGTCTAAATACAAACGTAAATCGTCTGTGCGATAGCCTCTTTGCCACATTTCGACCAGGGCATCGGTCAGTTTTTGATAGTGGCGAATTGTTTGAGTATCTTGTAACATAGCGCAAGATGAAGGGATCGATTGTGCCTTGAAAATGTGTTTCTTAAAGGAATTTGGCGGGATAGAACTTTTAAGTTGTCTGCTCTAAGCTGAGTTTTTCAAGCAGCGATCGCGCTTACTAGCGACATAGAAATTATGAATTTCTTCTTAGTAAGAGTGTATTCAGTTTTAGCAAGTCGATTTTATCTTCAGTCCTCTATACTAACTAATAGTCGAACAATGACTGTACTGGATATAATTTTTTTCTCATTTATTTCATCATAGACTAAATTGATACCAAAAAGTTTGTATCTCTAGGGCGATTTTTCCTACGTGTCGTTCTTGACCAATTTGATGTTAGATGCTGGGGCGACCGATCGAGTCTCAGAATATTAAGTTTTTTTAAGTTTAGTTTTAGAAAAGTATGATAGCCGATGTCTGTTGTCTCGTCAAGCCTGCTAGAGAGTTGATCCTGAGGTAGCAGCTGTTACAAAAGCTTGACACAGGCTTTGATACCTTGAGAGTCACGTATAAAAGGAATCTTGCACCTGTGACCTCGGTTTGTATAGAAATTGTAGAGGGAAATCCACATCTGCGATCGCTACTCAGTTGGCACTTACAACAGGTAGGCTATCGAGTATATCAAGCAGCTAGTCTCTATCAAGCGCGAGACGTATTTTTAACGCGCCAACCCACACTAGTGATCCTCGATGCTGAATTAGCTGATGGTGACGGGACAGAGTTTTGCCGTTGGCTACAGCAACAGCAGCAACCACTCATTCTCATGCTATCTGCCCGCAACACCGAAGCGGATATTGTCACTGGCTTAAAAGCAGGAGCAGACGATTACTTGTGCAAACCCTTTGGGATGCAGGAATTTTTAGCGCGAATAGAAGCACTGATTCGCCGTCAACGCACGCCAGCCGCACCAGCTTACTTGGACTACGGCACTTTGCAAATAGATCTAGTCCAGCGTCGCGTTTACTTCAAAGGTGAATACATCGACCTCACGCCTCAAGAATTTAGTTTACTTTACGTCTTGGCGCAAGCTGGAGGTTTACCCCTCAGCCGCTCCGAATTACTGCGGCGTGCTTGGCCCGATGCTATAGATAATCCCCGTACCATCGATACTCACGTCTTGTCATTGCGGAAAAAAGTCGAAATCGATCCGCGCCAACCAAGCTTAATTCAAACTGTGCGTAATGTAGGGTATCGCTTCAACGCGGAAATTCTCAAAGCCAACAGCGTACAGCCAACCGACATTTCCCAACGCCAAACCGCAAATCACCACTCGAGTTTAGAAGAAACGAGGGAGAAGTCAGAAGTCACAAGTCAGAAGTCAGAAGTGTTTTACTAGTAAGTCAAAAGCAGTGTAGAGACGTTACATGTAACGTCTCTACACTGCCTATGTGTCGCACAATAAGAAAGAGCAGTGGCATGAGATTGGGTTATGTCTTCAATTGGTGTGGCGGTAGTCGGAACGGGATTTGGACAAAAAGTTCAATTACCTGGGTTTAAGGCTCATCCTCGGACGCAGGTTGTAGCAGTGTATCACCGCGATCGCGACAAAGCTCAGGCGATCGCTCAAACTCATAATATTCCCCATGCGAGTTCTACGCTAGAAGAAATTGTCGCTCTACCAGAAGTCCAAGCAGTCAGCATCTCTACGCCGCCATTTTTGCATTACGAAATGGCAAAAACAGTACTGCAAGCAGGTAAGCACCTGTTATTAGAAAAACCTACCACGCTCTCAGCTACAGGAGCGCGAGAGCTGTACCATATAGCCAAAGCTAACAATCTCGTCGTAACTCTAGATTTTGAATATCGCTTCGTTCCCGCATGGCAAAGGTTAGCCGAATTACTAGCTGAAGATTATGTGGGTGAAAAACGGCTGATTAAAATTGATTGGTTGGTTCCCAGTCGCGCCGATGCTTCCCGCCCCTGGAATTGGTATTCTCGTAAAGATATGGGTGGTGGGGCTTTGGGGGCGCTAGCTTCCCATACTTTTGATTACATGAATTGGTTGTTTGGTGCAGTGCAAAAACTGTGCGCCCAGCTCAGTACTAGCATTCCTCTACGACTCGATCCTCTGACGGGGGAAATGAAGCCAGTAGATGCTGATGACACCTGTATGCTGATGCTAGAGCTGGCAGACGGTACGCCTTGCCAAGTTAACATTAGTTCGGCAGTGTATGCAAATCGCACGCACTCAGTAGAAGTGTATGGCGATCGCGGTACTTTAGTATTGTGCAGTCAAAATCAAAAAGATTACGTCCACGGCTTTCACCTCTGGACTGCTGCCGCCGGACAACCACCTGTAGAATTGGAAATTCCCATGCGGTTGGGATTTGACAAAACCTATACAGACGGACGCATCGCTCCATTTATTCGCGTGGTTAACCAATGGGTGCAAGGAATTGATAGCGGAGAATCCCTAATTCCTTCCATCCGCGAAGGTGTTTACTCGCAATTGTTAATGGATCTCAGCCATGCTTCTCACCAACAACGCAGTTGGGTAGACGTACCAGATTTAGATAAATATCTCACCAGTGGCTAAAGGTAACTATCTACATCGATTCATAATTAAATTGTTTCCATATATATAGCAACCTAGATGAATCGTGAAATCAATTGTCCGTGTAGAGACGTTACATGTAACGTCTCTACACGGGAAACTTTCATACCAAAATATAAGTAAACCTACCCTTACATTACGAAGGTATTTGTGACGAAAAATTTATTTAAATTGAATTTTTTATAAAAAGTTTATATTTCTGCAAAATTAGCTCACATTAATTAAGATACAAAACGCGATCGCGCAGAGTTTTGTTTTGTCGAACATGATACACTTCCCTGAAGAATAAAGATTGAATTGTAGAGGTGAGTTTAATACTTTTCGGTTAAAACAAGATCCCCCCTAGCCCCCTTTTTAAGGGGGGAATAAAGTCTCATTAAACAAGAGGGAACAAAGCCCCCTTTTTAAGGGAGTTGGGGGATCTCCGAGAGCTTTTCGTTACTGACAGAGCAGAAGTATTTTTTCACACATCACGGGAGCGACATTTAGCTAATATTCAGAAGGTCGATCGCCAAAAAATCAAAAGAGCGATCGCATCTCTATTGCTGCTCCCGTCATCAACTTAGGAGAAGTAATATGGTCATCGATTTTCAAGCTCAAGGTATCGATATCACCCGTTTAAAAGAACCAGCAATTCATACTTTTAATCAGATTCAACCGCATGGAATTTTAATTGTTTTAGCAGAGCCAGATCTAACAATTTTACAAATTAGTAGTAATGCGATCGCCACGTTCGGAATTGCTGCCGAACAAATGTTACAAAGACCTTTATCAGAATTTATCGATCCTTTTCAGTTAGAAAGAATTCAGACTGGCTTAACCGCAACAGAAGACCTCGATATCATCAATCCCATTAAGTTATGGGTACGAAAGAAGGGCGATGAATATTCTGTATTTGATGGCGTATTTCATCGCAATATAGAAGGATTTCTAATTTTAGAATTAGAACCAGCGCTAGCCCAAGAAAATATTCCTTTTCTCAGTTTTTATCACTTAGCTAGAGCATCTATTAATCGCTTAGAAGAAACTTCAAATCTTAGAGAGTTCTGTCAAATTATCGTCCAAGAAGTTCGCAACGTGACTGGCTTCGATCGCGTCATGTTGTATAAATTTGATAACGACGGACATGGTTCTGTTATTGCTGAAGAAAAACTCGATAGCATGGAACCATATTTGGGACTACACTTTCCTGAATCTGATATTCCCAGACCAGCCAGAAAACTATTTGCATCTAATTGGATTCGTTTAATTCCTGATAGTCGCTGCGAACCTGTAACCCTCGTACCAGCAATTAATCCAATTAGCAAAGAACCTACAGAACTGACGAATTCCATTCTTAGAAGTGCCGCAGCTTGTCATTTTGAATATTTACACAATATGGGTGTAGGTGCTTCGCTGACGATCTCGTTAATTAAAGACCAAAAACTTTGGGGTTTAATTGCTTGTCACCATCAAACACCCATGTATGTTTCTTACGAATTACGCAAAGCGTGCGAATTTTTGGGACGGATGGTCTTTTCTGAAATTGCTTCTAGGGAAGAAACGGAAGATTTTGCCTATCGGCGACAGTTGGCTTACGTGCAGTCAGCTTTAGTCGAATATATGTCTCAAGAAGAGAACTTTGTTGATGGTTTGATTAAACACAAACCAAACCTTCTCAACTTAGCTGATGCTCAAGGTGCAGCAATTTGTTTTGGCAATACTTGCACGACAATTGGTAAAACTCCCGTAGCAGAAGACTTAAATTTCTTAGTTCAGTGGCTGAAAAATAACGTCCAAGAAGAAGTGTTCTACACCGATTCCTTAGCGCAAGTTTATCCCAATGCGGAAAGATTCAAACATGTTGCTAGTGGTTTATTAGCAATTCCAATTTCTAAGCGCAATTACGTATTATGGTTCCGTCCCGAAGTGATTCAAACAGTAAATTGGGGCGGCGATCCTCATAATGCTTACGAATTGAATCAAGAGAATGGACTGCGATTGTGTCCGCGCAAATCTTTCCAATTATGGCAAGAAACAGTTAGCCTCACGTCTTTACCCTGGAAACAAGTAGAAATTAAAGCGGCGCTGGAACTAAGAAAAGCAATTGTCAATATCGTTCTGCGCCAAGCTGACGAATTAGCACAATTAGCCGCCGATTTAGAAAGATCGAATGCCGAATTGAAAAAATTTGCTTACGTTGCTTCCCATGATTTACAAGAACCGCTAAATCAGGTAGCAAATTACGTCCAATTGTTAGAAATGCGCTACCAAGCACAACTTGACGCAGACGCGAAGGAATTTATTAACTTTGCTGTCGAGGGAGTTAGCTTAATGCAAACCCTGATCGATGACGTGCTGGCGTATTCTAAAGTAGAAATGCAGGGAGTTGAGTTTGAACTGACGGAAGTTGATACGGCTTTAGACCGTGCTTTAGGTAATTTAAGACAGCGCATTACCGAAAGTGGGGCGAAAATTAGCCGCGATCCATTACCGACTGTGATGGCAGATAGCACCCAATTGATGCAATTATTTCAAAATTTGATTGGTAATACAATTAAATTCCGCAGTGACAAACCACTAGAAATTCACATCTCGGCACAGCGTCAAGAAGAGGATGAGTGGCTGTTTGCAGTACGAGATAATGGGATGGGTATTGAACCACAATTTAGCGATCGCATCTTTGTGATCTTCCAACGCTTGCACCCACGAGACGAATATCCAGGTACGGGAATGGGTTTAGCAATCTGTAAAAAGATTGTCGAGTGTCACCGAGGACGAATTTGGGTGGAGTCGCAACTTGGGGCTGGGGCAACATTTTATTTTACGCTACCCGTAGGAGGGCGCGATCGTGAGCGGAGAAACGGACGCAAAGCACAAAACGATCTTTTTGGTAGAGGATAATAAAGCCGATGTCCGTTTAATTGAAGAGGCGTTAAAAAATAGTTCCGTACCGCATCAAGTGATGTCGGTGCGGGATGGAGTCAACGCGATCGCATTTTTGCGTCAAGAGGGCGAGTTTGTAAATGCACCTCGCCCCGATTTGATTCTGCTGGATCTCAACTTACCCAAAAAAGACGGGCGAGAAGTCTTGGCAGAAATTAAAGCCGATCCTCAACTCAAAAGCATTCCTGTTGTCGTCCTCACGACGTCGCGGAATGACGAGGACATCGCCCATAGCTACGCTTTACACGTCAATTGTTACATCACCAAATCTCGCAATCTCAGCCAATTGTTTCAGATTGTCAAGGGAATTGAAGAGTTTTGGCTATCTACCGTTACATTGCCATCAAAACAGTGACCAGTGACCAGTAACCAGATGTAGTAAGCAATGAATAGTAAAGTTTATGATAAGGCTTATCTATTTGCTATTAGGATTGTGAATGCTTACAGGCATCTATGTAACGATAAAAAGGAGTTTGTACTGTCAAAACAATTACTCAGAAGCGGAACTGCAATTGGGGCAAATATTGCAGAAGCAAACGGAGCCATGTCTTCAGCAGAGTTTCGAGCCAAAATATCAATAGCTTATAAAGAATGCTTGGAGGCAAAATACTGGCTTTCTTTACTAAAGGACACAGGCTACTTTAACGAAAAAGCCTTTGACAGCATTTATCAAGATGCAGAAGAACTCAGCAAAATGTTGTGGCAAATTCTCAAAACGAGCCGAGAAAAAGATCGCTGAATCATCGGTCATTAGTCACTGTTCGCTGTTCACTGGTCACTGGTCACTGATAACTGTAAAAAAGGAGGGGGAAAAACCAGAAAACTATGCTTGCCAGTTTAGTAAAAGTCTTGTTAATTGAAGATAGTTTGGCAGAAGCCAGATTTTTACAAGAGATTTTGCGGCAAGCCAATCTCAGACACTTTCATCTGGTACATGTCAAGCGATTGGGAGATGCCTTAGCAGAACTGGATCGAGGGTTAATATCGTCACAACCTTACGATGCAGTTTTACTAGATTTGACTCTTCCAGATAGCCAAGGGTTAGCATCTTTACCTCTACTACTACAACAAGCACCTAGCTTACCGATTGTCGTTCTGACGAATACGAACGATGACGAATTAGCAATTGAGGCAGTGCGACAAGGGGCGCAAGACTATTTAGTGAAACGGCAGATCGATGCTAAATTGTTGGTACGATCGCTATGTTATGCGATCGAGCGCAAGCAGGCAGCAGAAGCTTTACAAGCCAAAAATCAAGCATTAGCAACCCAGGTGCAGGAAAGTGCAGTTGAGTTAGATAAAGCTAAGCAACTGAATCGATTTAAATCTGAATTTGTCTCGATGCTATCGCATGATTTTCGCAGTCCACTGACAACTATTCTTTTAGCAACTGGACTACTACAAAATAGCGAAAGAAAATTAACTGAAAAACAAAAACTAACCCATTTTCAACATATTAATGCTGCGATTAAAAATATGGCGCAGATGTTGGATGAAGTTTCTCTAGCGGGGAAAGCTGAAGCGGGACAACTTCAATGCCAACCTACCTATTTAGATATTCAAGAATTTTGCCGAGAACTAGTTGCAACACTAGAACTGAGTGCAGCCAAAAAACAGATCGCTCTGATTTTCACCTATCAAGGGCAAATAGAAAAAGCATTATGGGATGAAAATCTGCTGCAACATATTTTAGCTAATTTCCTCAGCAATGCAATTAAATATTCTTCCGCAGGCAGTAGCGTACAATTTAATTTAATTGCTCAACCAGAAATGGTAACTTTTCAAATTCGAGATTGGGGAATTGGTATTCCCAAAGCAGATTTACAACAGCTCTTTCAACCCTTCCACCGCGCCAGCAATGTCGGTAGCACTCCTGGTACTGGCTTAGGGCTGGCGATCGCTAAAAAGTGTGTTGAAGCCTGCGGCGGCGAGATTTATGTGGAGAGTGAAGTCGATGTAGGAACCACATTTACTATCATTTTACCCGTGGTCTCCGTACCAATCTAAATGCATTCGCCATCAAATTTGTCTGCCAACTGTAGATTACAAATAATACTACAGATAGATGCATTAATTCTGAAGACAGATAACTTCTACAAAACTAGAGCAACGGTAACAAAGCCTACGAACCCTTTCATCAAAGCCGAATAATCTAGCAACAAAAGGATTTTACCGAACAACCCGATCTGACGCGCAAATGCGATCGCACTTGCTGTAAAGTAACTCTCGTAGGCTAGATCGATGACACAAGCAGTTAAAAAACAGAAATTAAATAAAGTCGAACAAGCCAAAGCTAAAAAACACCCCTTACTACTCAAACAAGAACTAGAACACTTCGCCCAAATTGGCTGGGAAGCAATGGACGAGTTCGAGCGAGATTTCGGACTCAAGTGGTTGGGTTTCTTCCATCGCCCAGTAACTCCTGGTAAATTTATGATGCGGATGCGGATACCCAACGGCATCTTAACTAGTACTCAAATGCGAGTTCTAGCAGATATTGTCCAACGCTACTGTCAAGGTGCGGGATTTCAAGATCGAGGTAACGCAGACATTACCACGCGCCAAAACTTACAACTGCGTGGCATCCGCATTGAAGATATTGCCGATATTATCAAGATACTGGCACAAGCTGGTCTAACCTGCGTCCAGTCAGGGATGGACAACGTGCGGAACATTACGGGTTCCCCTGTAGCTGGAATTGATGCCAACGAACTCATTGACACGCGCGGATTGTGCCGCATTCTCCAAGATGCCATTACTAACAACGGTGAAGGCAATCTCGAACTGAGCGATTTACCCCGAAAATTTAACATAGCTGTGGCTGGTGGTCGCGATAACTCGGTTCACGCCGAAATTAACGACCTCGGCTTGCTTCCAGCATATAAAAACGGGACACTAGGCTTTAACATCATTGTCGGTGGTTATTTTGCCCCCAATCAATATGTATCGGCGATTCCCCTTGATGCTTGGATTCCTCCCGAAGATGTGGTTGCTTTAACTTTGGCGATGATGATGGTCTATCGCGAAAATGGACCGAGAGAAAACCGCCAGAAGTGCCGCATGATGCATCTAATTAACCAATGGGGCATAGAAAAGTTTCGCGCTGAGGTAGAACAACGGTTTGGTAAACCGCTAGTTACAGCCGCAGAAAAAGATGAAATTGACTGGGAAAAACGCGACCATATTGGAGTTTATCCGCAAAAACAAACCGGATTAAATTATGTCGGATTGCACGTTCCTGTCGGTCGCTTATATGCAAATGAAATGTTTGAACTGGCACGAATGGCAGAAGTCTACGGCAATGGCGAAATTCGCCTCACCGTCGAGCAAAATTTAATTATTCCCCATATTCCCGATACACGTTTGAGTGCATTTTTAGCCGAACCTCTGCTAAAAGAGCGTTTTACAATTGAGCCAGGAATTTTAAATCGAGGCTTAGTTTCTTGTACTGGAAATGAGTTTTGCGGTTTTGCCATTATTGAAACTAAAAACCGCGCTTTAGCAATAGTTAAGGAACTCGAACAAGAGTTAATCTTAACTCAACCAGTGCGAATTCATTGGACGGGATGCCCTAATTCCTGCGGTCAACCTCAAGTTGCAGATATTGGTTTTATCGGCACGAAAACGCGCAAAGACGATCGCACGGTGGAGGCAGTAGATATATGGATGGGTGGTAAGGTTGGTAAAGATGCCCACTTAGGTAAAGAGGTGATGAAACGGGTTGCCTGTGAAGATTTAAAATCAGTGGTGCGGGACTTATTGGTCGAACATTTTGGGGCAAAAATTAAAGAGGAAGCATTGGTAGGTTAGATCCCCCCAACTCCCTTTTAAAAAGGGGGGCTTTGGTTAATTCATATGTAGGGGCGCACAGCTGTGCGCCCCTACCAGCCGACATTCAATCAAGAGGGCTTTAGATAGATGCGATCGCACCATTGCGTCGTTTATCTCCCGCACCTGAAATAATTCCCGATTCATCTTCCATGACTGTATGCACGCCGCCAAAAAACATATTCTGCTTGTTCCATAATAGGGATGTTTCATCAGCAGAAATTAAGTTAGCGATCGCCTCTTCATTCCACCCTGGTTCCAGATTCAAGACATTATCTTCCCAATGTAGGCGAGAACTATTCACAGCTAGATCTACGGGCATTTGAAAATCGATAATATTAGAAATAACTTGTAAAATAGCCGTTCTAATTCGCTTAGAACCACCAGAACCTAAAACAATTTCAGGGCGATTGTCTTTTAATACAATTGTGGGCGACATCATTGAAGAAATTCGGACATTTTCTTGCCATTGATGAAAACCATGTGGATTTATATCGTCCTCACCTAGCATATTATTTAGCATGATGCCCGTACCTGGAATAATGTAACCACAACCCTCTCCATTAGAAGTTGTGACGCTAGCGGCATTTCCTTCATCATCTACAACGCTTAGATGGGTGGTACTACCCCACTTATTCACAACTGAATTTAATTGCGATGCATATTCGGTAATTTGAGCAGCAGCTAAAAATGTTTCTGGTATATTAGTTTGATAAACATTAGGATCGTACTTTTCTTTTCGAGCGCGATTGGTTAATCGCATTATTTCTGTGAGAATTTGTAAGTGCTGCGGCGTGCCAAAACCAATTTTAGATAGCTCGAATTGAGCCAATAATTCTAAAGCAAAAGCAATCAAAATTCCTCCCGAACTAGGAGGTGGATTTGTTAATAGTGTATTCCCTCGATAGTTAATCGTCAGCGGTTCTCTTTCAATAACTTGATATTCTGCTAAATCTGCATCAGTTAAATAACCGCCATCGATTTGACAATCTTTAATTAATTGCCGGGCAATATCTCCTCGATAAAACTCTTGCACCCCTCGTTCGGCAAGATAATTTAAAGTTACGGCAAAATCAGGCATGAATAATTTATCCCCTACCTCCAGCAACACGCCTTGCGGCGCGTAAATTTGTCGTGCTGCTTTGGTAGCTGTCAAAATTGGTTGTAAAATTTGCCAGCAGTAAGTTTGAAACTCATTCACTTCTATACCATATTTAGCATAGTGAATTGCTGGTTCGGTAACGACATGAAAAGGTAATTTACCTAACTTTTGTTGAACGTGATAAATACCACCAATATTTCCTGGCGTAGCGATCGCACCCAGTCCAATATGAAATTCTTGAATAGCATCGCCAAAGTTAACGTCTATTGGATAAAAATCAACTTCTTGTTGATGTCTTTTATGAATCGGAGTTTGGGAAAAGAAATCAAATAAAATATTCTGATTGTCCTGAGTATGCGCTAACAGAAAACCTCCACCAGCAGCAGAAGTCAGCGATGATTCGGTAACAAATGACGCTAAAACAGCAGCGGCGGCTGCATCAAAAGCATTACCACCCAGGCGAAACATTTCAATTCCTGCTGCGGCGGTTCTTGCATCTCCAGCCGCGATCGTACCGCGTGTAACTTTCATAAAAGGAGCTAGGGAAAGAAGTCAAAAGTCAAAAGTCAAAAGTCAAAAGTCAAAAGTCAAAATTGAGGAAACAGGAGACAGGAGTTATAACTACCATTGGGTCACTGGTCACTGATAACTGCTCACTACGCATGACTCACTTTTCACTGTTAACTAATAACTGGCAACTGAAAAAGTGCTATTTATTACAGTTTATAGTACAATGCATCAGAGAAAATATACACAGAAGTTAAATATCTAGATGTAAGATAAACCAATTTACTGCAAGTAAGTCATACAAAACTTTTCAAGCTACTACCTACTGTCTGTTTGCTGATAACTGATAACTGATAACTGATGAATCCCTGCTGGGTATTAGAACGAGTTGGAAATGGTGCGATCGCGGCTGTAGCTTTACATGACGGTCACGATGTTAGGCAAGAAGTTGCAGATTTAATGGTGATAAGTGAAGCTGATCGCTGGCGGGAAGAAGATCCATTTACGGCGGCTTGGACGACGATCGCAGATACGCAAATTGTGGTGAAGCGATCGCGGTTTGAATTAGATCTCAACCGTCCTAGAGAAAAAGCAGTTTATATTGACCCCAGAGATGCATGGGGTTTGGAAGTTTGGCAATCCGTACCACCAGCTGAAATTCTTACTCGTTCCTTGGCTGAATACGATACTTTTTATGCTAATTTAGAACGAATTTTTAGAGATTTAGAACGCCGTCACGGACGTTTTGTTGTATTTGAACTGCATACTTATAATCATCGCCGTTTGGGACGGGATGCTGAACCTGCCGATCCGAGATATAATCCAGAAATCAATTTAGGCACTGCGACACTGGATCGCGATCGCTGGCATTCTGTCATCGAGAGTTTTCTCTCGGATCTGCGCAATTTTGACTTTTTGGGAAGGCAACTTGACGTAAGAGAAAATGTCAAATTTTACGGCGGACATTTTCCTACTTGGGTACATCAAAAGTTTCCTGATTCTGGTTGCGTCCTCTCGATTGAAGTTAAAAAGTTTTTTATGGATGAATGGACGAACGAAGTAGATTTAGAGCAATTAGAAGCGATCCGCCACGCCTTACAATCGACTGTACCAGGGATATTGAAGCAGCTAGCGGTAGAAACCAGACGAAAATATTAAATTTGCTAACTTGAGGGCTAGGTGCGATCGCGATTCGAGTCAACGGTAGACTTAGCCTGTGTAGTCGCGAATTCTATTCGCTCAATCTCTTCGTATTACGAATAGTAAATAGTCAGGTAGGTGAATTCCTACCTGACTGAGAATTTATCCAATATTAACTTTCACAACCTTATTCTTTTCTTCTTCTGCTTTCGGTAATGTGAGAGTTAGAACGCCATTTTGATAGTTAGCTTGGACGTTTTCATGCTGAATTCTCGTTGGCAGTGGAATGATGCGACGGAACGAACCATAACGAAATTCAGAACGAGTTACACCTTTTTCTTCAGTCTTGGTTTCAGATTTACGTTCGCCGCTAATTGCAACAGCTTCAGCCGTTACTTGTACGTCTAAATCTTTAGCTTCCATCCCAGGAACTTCGAGTTTCAGGTGAATTGCTTCTGGTGTTTCTTGCAATTCAGCTGCGGGTACAAACGCCATCCCACCATTACCACCAGTCCGAGGTGACAAGCTATCAAACAAACGGTTCATTTCCCTTTGTAAGCTACCAAATTCGCGGAATGGTTCCATTTCAAATTCGCGGAATGGTTCCCAACGTACTAGTGCCATAATTACCTCCGAACTTTGCTGTATCTCTAGCTAATGTGTGTTAACTGAATTTCCGACTCAACAGCTGTTTATTTATCGGGGGTTGACTTTTCTCAACCCAATATTAGCCTACCAAAGGCACTCATTGGGGGATGTTCGGTTCTTTGCCTATGTCGTGTTCTTCTTCCCGTAATTGTGACAGGGTAGAGGCGCACATCTGTGCGCCCCTACTTATTGTTTCGACCTTCTTAAATAAGCTGTAGGTTCTAAAACCCAAATTGAATATCCTTTCGGGTTTTTAACAATTAAGGCATCGTTACCTTTTTCTTGAAGCTTATTAACTACACTTAAGGCTTTTTCTCTATCTTTAACTGACTTAAAAAAACTATAGTATTGCTTATTGACTATAATTGCAGCCATCCGCTCATCTGATTCTGATATACCAATATGGCAGGTACAGTATTCACCTGGGGGGAGAAATGGATTATTTTTAAAATCGCGATTGGAAAGAGATGACATGGTAGGTTGCATAATTTTTTCTGTTATCTATTGACCCAGCAGAGGATAAGTTACAGATAGCTATTACCTGAAAATAAATTTCGTTCATATTATTACAATATGTAAATTTAGCTGTGAGTGCATACCGTACCATTGCGGATTTCGACAAAAATAGGTAGCACGGCTGTGCTACCCAACAGACAGTAATTCTTTGTAAGGTGCGTTTTCAAAACGCACCCTACCACTTGAGATTAGACTTGCACCAAATGATAAGGACTGGTCAACTTATCCAACTGCTGTACTAACAAACTCAAGAATAATCCTACGTCTGTCACCACACCGACAGATTCAACCGAACCGCGATCGCTTAGTTTTGTGACTACGGCGGGGTTAATATCGACGCAGACCATTTTCACCCCAGCAGCAGTCATATTGCCTACACCGATCGAATGCAGCATCGAGGAGAGCATTAAAATCATATCTGCTCCCTGCAATAACCGAGCGTATTCGGTTTGAGCTTTAATTAAGTCCATCTCGGTGTCAGGTAAAGGACCATCATCTCGAATCGAACCCGCTAAGCAGAAGGGGACGTTGTTACGGACGCACTCGTACATGACTCCGCTTTGCAATACACCTTGCTCGACAGCCTTAGCAATACTGCCATAACGCCGGATCGTGTTGATAACCTTCAAGTGGTGGCGGTGTCCTCCCTGTACGGCGACTCCTCGCTTCATATCAACACCCAGGGAAGTCCCCATCATATTTTGCTCGATATCGTGGACGGCGATCGCGTTTCCACCCAATAAAGCTTGCACGTAGCCTTGGCGGATCAACTGCGATAGGTGTTCCCCGCCACCTGTATGAATCACCACGGGTCCAGCCGTGACAACCACCTTACCACCTTGGTCGCGTACTTGTCGCAGTTCCCAAGCCACTTGTTCCACCACTAATTCGACGCGGCGTTCGCTGGAGACTCCAGCCGACATAAAGCTAAATTCTTGCTTGTTGCGCTGTTCCCGCGATTCCGTCTTGCGAATGGTACGAATACCTTCAATCCCGACGATGACGTGTTCGCCAACTTCCAAATCCCGCAATAACTTGCAACGAGCCACGGGACTACCAGAATTAAATGTAACTGCGATCGCGCCATCCATGCGCTGATTTTGCACCTTCACCCACTCGCAATTTACCCGCACTTCTGTCGGATAAATCGTCGTCACGTAAAAATCATCGGGAGCTACACCCGCTTGATGTACGGGTTCCATATTCACGTCGCAGACTTCTTGCGGACGCGGCACAGCACCCAAATCGATTAGCTGAGATATAATCTCTTCCATCACGTCGCGCGAAGGAGCTGTCACCTTCACTTCAGCCGAAGAAGTGCTTTGTCGCTGTTCTCCCAAGCTAAAATTCAGCACTTGGAAGCTACCGCCATTTTCCACGATCGCATCTAAAGCGCGGTTGATTAAACCGGAATCCAACAAATGTCCTTCCATACGGACAGCACGACTTTCCACAGGCGTGCTGGCGTGGACTTCTTCCCGTACTGGTTCTGTCACCCGCAACGTCAGACATTTGGCGGCTCCCCCAGCTTTGAGGAATTCTGTCAGCGGGGTTTCAATTACCTGAAATCCCAGTTTAGTCAAGCGAGCTTTTAAATCTTCGCTCGCCTTATTCATCACGACTACCGAGTCGATGTTGACGGCGTTACAGGCGAAGTTCACCGCATCGGCTTCTTTGATAGCGATCCGCTTTTCAGCTGGAACCCGCATTTCAATCAGACGGTTGGAATAGGAATCAAAAGCGGGAGGATAGTAGAGGAGATAACCGCCACTCAAGGGACAAAAACAGGTATCGAGGTGGTAGAAGCGCTCGTCCATCAAGCGCAAGGATAACACTTCAATATCAAGCCATTTGGCGAGATAAGGGTGAGAATCGAGTTCGGAACGAAAGCCATACCCAGCCCATAACCAGCGTCCTTCCCGATCCAGCAGTGCATCTCCAGCGCCTTCAAATGGTAAGTCTTTAGGCAGTTCGTGTACCGTGTAACCTTTGGACTCAAACCACTGCTTGAAGAATGGTTCTTCTCCCTGACGCTCCTTGTGGAAGAATCGGCTGAGGACAACTGTATCCCCCAAAACCAAGCCTGCATTCGCAGTAAATACCATGTCTGGTACGCCTGGTTGCGGTTGCACCAAATCGACAACGGCTTGTTCCTTTAGGACATGGAACAACTTTTGCCACTGTTCGACGGCGCGATCGCGGGAGGACTTGTGAATGTTACCCTCCATCCAGGGGTTAATCACGTAGTCCACATCATAGTGGTCGGGGGCGCACATTAAGAAGCGGATCGAAGAACTCATAGAAAGCTTTCTATTGGGTCAAGATGACAAACTCTTCATGAATACAGATTTTTATGTCACCAATTCTGTAGAAATTGTTACGGAATCTGTACTCAATGCAACTATATTGCAACTGCAATTCTAGATCTTCATTCTATTACTTTGAGGAACAGTAGGATGAAATGGCTTGTGAGGGGGCGATCGCAATGTTTGTGCTTCGCAATTCTTGATGAGATTAAGTATTTACTCTTATTGGCTGAATTAGCGATATTGCAGCTATTTTTAATAATTTGCGTGTTAGCTTAACTAATTTGCTGTAGATAAAAGCCAATTGAGTATAGGTGGGCAATGCCCACCCTACTATAAAATCGCTACTATAAAATCGCGATCGCTCAGAGTAACGACAGATTATGGCGATAAATTAGTCAAGCTGTCTTGATTTTTAGCTCGCTAGCAAATAGCACGAACTATTGCCCAATTCTGCTATTTTTAATAATTTCTACATAATTCACAAGGAAGGGTTAGCAACTAAATAATAATCGCGCTTTTCAACCTGTAAACCCACTACCAACTAACATTTACCAATTACCTAGCTAGCTTTTGTATTGCAAAAATGCAGCTATTTTTCATCATAATTAGTCGCTGAATTCAAGAACTACTAATTTTTCTTAACATTTACCTCGATCGCAAAAAACGCTATGTTAAGCTGTTGGCGCGAGTAACATTTGAGGAAATAGAGAAAAGCAACCGTTTTCCATAAATTTACTTATATAGACCGACTAATAAATATCACGGATAAAGCTAGTAGTGTCATGCGTCAACCTACTAGAAAAATTGTATTATGACAACACATAATTTTGCTTTTACTCTTAATTTTGCATCTCAACTCAACAAAAAGTCGTGCAACATAGTTTCCATTATTTTGACTTTTAACTTTTAACCTTTGACTTTTCAGGGGAGGCTCTTTGTGTCAGAAAACTTGCAAGTAACAGATGTTGAATTTTCCCTTTGGGATGAAGAACCAGTTCAACTAATTAACCAAATTCAATCACACGGAGTCATTGTAGTTTTAGAAGAGCCAAACCTCAAAATTTTACAAGTCAGTACTAATGCATTTTCTGTTTTTGGAATTTCCCCTGAAGAATTGGTTTTGCAGAATCTAGAAGATTTGCTCGACTCTTATCAAATAGAAAGAATCAAACTAGGACTAGCAGAAGAAAACTTCGATCTGCTCAACCCTATAAAAATTTGGTTGAGACTTAAAGGAGACGATTACGTAGTATTTGACGGCATTTTCCACCGCAACCGCGATAAATTTCTAATTTTAGAATTAGAACCAGCTCTGACTCAAGAAAATATACCATTTTTAAGTTTTTATCACCTAGCTAGAGCCTCAATTAATAGATTGGCGACAACAACAAAATTACAAGATTTCGGTCAAGTTATCGTTCAAGAAGTACGTAAAGTCACGGGATTTGACCGCGTGATGCTCTATAAATTTGACAACGACGGACATGGTGTTGTCATTGCCGAAGAAAAATTAGATGAGATGGAAGCTTACTTAGGATTGCACTTTCCCGAGTCGGATATTCCTAAACCAGCAAGAAAACTGTTTTGTTCCAATTGGATTAGAATAATTCCCAACGCTCATGCTAAACCAGTAGAACTTTTTCCTTTAATTAACCCGACAAATTTACGTCCGCTAGATTTGACTCATTCAACCTTAAGAAGTGCATCTTCCTGTCATCTTAAGTACTTACATAATATGGAAGTGGATGCTTCTTTAACAATTTCTTTAATTAAAGAAGACAAACTTTGGGGGTTAATTGCTTGTCACCATCGATCGCCTAAATATGTATCTTACGAGCTACGTAAAGCTTGCGAGTTTCTCGGACGAATGATTTTTGCCGAAATTTCGGCAATAGAAGAAACAGACGATTACGATTACAACCTTCACATCACATATGTGCGATCGCAACTAGTCGAATATATGTCGCAAGCCGAAAACTGGATTGATGGTTTAGTTAAACAAGAACCGAACTTATTAGAATTAGTTGACGCTCAAGGAGCAGCCATCTATTTTAATAACGAATGGACGACAATTGGGCAAGTTCCAAAGCAAGAGAACTTAAATGTTATCTTACAGTGGTTAAGATACCAGTTTCGAGATGAGGAAGTTTTCTACACGGATACCCTACCACTAGTATTTCCAGAAGCAGAAATTTACAAACATGTTGCTAGCGGCTTGTTAGCAATTCCTATTGCCGATAAAAGCTATATTTTATGGTTTCGTCCTGAAGTCATCCAAACAGTGAATTGGGGTGGAAATCCGCATGAAGCATATGAATTTAGTCAGGAAAATGACAGCGTGTATTTGTCTCCACGCAAATCCTTTCGATTATGGCAAGAAACCGTACAGGGTAAATCTTTGCCGTGGAAAAAAGTAGAAATCAAAGCCGCGATCGATCTGCGTAAAGCCACAATTGAGATAGTTTTAAGACAAGCAGAAGAACTATCACAAATCGCCTACGATTTAGAGCGTTCTAATGCCGAACTGAAAAAGTTTGCTTACGTCGCTTCCCACGACTTACAAGAACCATTAAATCAAGTTGCGAATTACGTCCAGTTGTTAGAGATGCGCTATCAAGAACAGCTTGATGAAGATGCTAAAGAATTTATTAGCTATGCGGTATCGGGAGTCAGCCTCATGCAGACGCTTATAGATGACGTACTAGCTTATTCCAAGGTAGATCGACAGAATGTCGAATTTCAACCCGTAGATTTGGAGGTAGCCTTAAAACGCGCTCTCAGTGGCTTACAGGGACGAATTTCAGAAACGGGAGCTACAATTTCTTACGATCCACTACCAACAGTATTAGCAGATAGCACGCAGATGCTTCAGCTATTTCAAAATCTGATTGGGAATGCGATCAAGTTTCGTAGCGACAAGCCACCTATGATTCATATTGGTGTCTCACCACTAGAAGATGCCTGGTTATTTTCAGTTAAAGATAACGGGATCGGTATCGATCCCCAGTTTAGCGATCGCATTTTTGTCATTTTCCAACGCTTGCATACCAGAGATGAATATTCCGGTACGGGAATGGGTTTGGCAATTTGCCAAAAAGTCGTTGAATGCCATCGAGGAGATATCTGGGTGGCTTCAGAATTAGGTCAAGGTGCAACATTCTACTTTACAATTCCCGCCGGAGGTAAGAAATATGAGTACAGGCACGGCAGAAAAACTCAGAACCATTTTCCTAGTAGAGGATAATAAAGCTGATGTCCGCTTGGTGGAAGAAGCACTCAAACGCAGTACCATCCCCAACCAAGTTTTATCTGTACGAAACGGGATGGATGCGATCGCTTTTTTGCGTCAAGAAGGAGAATATACCGACGCACCCCACCCAGATTTAATTCTGCTCGATCTCAACTTACCCAAGAAAGACGGTCGGGAAGTTTTGGCAGAAATTAAAGCCGATCCCCAACTGCGACGTATCCCTGTCGTGATCTTGACTACCTCCAAAAACGAGGAAGATATTTGTCACAGCTACGATTTACACGTCAACTGCTACATTACCAAGTCTCGCAATCTCAGCCAATTGTTTCAAATTGTCAAAGGAATTGAAGAGTTTTGGCTTTCTACCGTAACTTTGCCTGTAAATTAATCCTCGTATGCCGATAATTATGTGTATGACTTTTGACTTTTGACTTCTGACTTTTGACTTCACCATGACTCCGGTAAAAGTTCTGTTGATTGAAGACAACTTGGCAGAAGCCAGACTCATGCGAGAGCTGCTGAAGGAGTCTCCAGTCAAGCAGTTTGAACTAGTACACGCCCAGCGATTGCAGGAAGCGCTCGACCGCTTGCAAGAGAATTGCTTTGATGTTGTTCTGTTAGACTTAACTCTACCGGATAGCGCTGGGTTAGGATCGCTCATACCATTACTCAAAGCCGTTCCCAGCCTTCCCATCGTCGTGCTGACAAATACGAATGATGACGATCTGGCTCTAGAAGCAGTCCGCCAGGGAGCGCAGGATTATCTTGTCAAACGACAGGTCAATTCAGGCGTGCTGATACGTTCTTTATGCTATGCGATCGAACGCAAGCAGGTAGCTGAAGCGTTAAAAACAGTCAATCAAGCCTTAGAAGTGAGCGTGCAGGAACGCACTGCCGAACTTATGAAAGCAAAAGAAATGAATCAGTTTAAATCTGATTTTGCTTCCATCCTCTCACACGATTTTCGCAGTCCTCTAACGACAATTTTGCTAGCAACTGGATTGCTACAAAATAACGAACAGAAATTAAGCCAAGAAAAAAAGTTCGCTCACTTTCAATTGATTCGTTCTGCCATTAACGACATGGCTAGGCTATTAGATGAATTTTTGCTTTTGAGCCAAGCTGAAGCAGGCAAACTCAAATGCAAGCTCATCCCAATGGAATTAGAGCAGTTTTGCAGCAAACTTGTAGAGGAAGCAAAATTAAGTACCAATGCAAAAGACTTGATATTAACTTTTTATTGTCAGAATGGCGATCGCTTGCATGGTTCGGTCTGGGATGAGAGTTTGTTAAAACACATTTTAAGTAATTTACTCAACAACGCAATTAAATATTCTCCTGCTGGCGGTCAGGTACAGTTTGAACTGATCGTTGAAGAAAAAACTGCGATCTTTCGATTTCAAGACCAAGGGATCGGTATTCCTCAAGCAGACCAAGCACAGCTATTTCAGCCTTTTTTTCGCGCTCATAATGCCGAGAAGATTCCTGGGACTGGTTTAGGATTGGCAATTGTGAAAAAATGTGTTACTGCACATAGCGGTGAAATTACCTTGGAAAGCACGGTGGGAATGGGTACGACTTTTACAGTCACCCTACCGTTAATCAAAGGAATCGGCGATGTTTGCCCCGTATTTATGCAATCGATCGAGCAGTTGTAGGAGTGAATTCGGAATTCGGAATTGAAGAGGGTACGAGCTTCTAATTTCGCGATCGCCGCTCAACTCGCGTTAATCTTATATAGTCAGGAGTGACACGCTCCTAAAATCTCAGTTCTCGATCCCCTTAACCCCCATAAAAAGGGGAAATTTGTTAATTGCTCATTGTTTCAAAGTTATGGCTCTGATTGTCCAGAAATACGGTGGTACTTCGGTCGGTTCGGTGGAACGCATTCAAGCTGTGGCAGATCGCGTTCTCCAAACAGTGAAAGCAGGAAACGCTTTGGTGGTTGTCGTTTCTGCGATGGGTAAGTCTACCGATGCACTGGTCAAACTAGCGCATGAAATTTCCGCTAATCCCAGTCGCCGGGAAATGGATATGTTGCTCTCAACAGGAGAACAGGTGACGATTGCCCTGTTAAGCATGGCATTACAAGAATTGGGACAACCAGCAATTTCGCTCACGGGCGCTCAAGTGGGGATCGTCACCGAAGCAGAACACACGCGGGCGCGGATCTTACACATTCAAACATCTCGGATTGAAAAGCAACTGAAAATTGGTAAAGTTGTGGTTGTTGCTGGGTTTCAAGGTATTACCAGTACGGAAGAATTAGAAATTACCACCTTGGGGCGGGGTGGCTCCGATACTTCAGCCGTAGCGCTAGCAGCAGCACTTCGCGCCGATTGTTGCGAAATTTATACAGATGTTCCAGGGATTCTCACCACAGATCCCCGTCTCGTCCCAGAAGCGCAGTTAATGACAGAAATTACTTGCAACGAGATGCTAGAACTTGCCAGTTTGGGGGCAAAGGTCTTACATCCGAGAGCGGTAGAAATTGCTCGCAATTACGGCGTACCGTTGGTCGTGCGTTCCAGTTGGACGAGCGATCCTGGCACTTGGGTGGTTTCGCCCAAACCTCAACCCCGTCCGCTGGTAGATTTAGAAATTGCCCGTCCGGTTGATGGGGTAGAACTGGACGCAGATCAAGCTAGAATTGCTTTGTTGCGCGTCCCCGATCGCCCAGGAATAGCGGCACGGCTATTTAGCGAGATTGCCCGTCAAGGCTTAGACGTAGATTTGATCGTGCAGTCGATCCACGAAGGCAATAGCAACGACATTGCTTTTACCGTCACGACTTCGCTACTCAGGCAAACAGAAGCAGTCGCCGCCGCGATCGCACCCGTGTTGCGCTCCCATCCCGACCCGAAATCGGAGGAAGCAGAAGTGATGGTGCAGCCGCACATTGCCAAAGTCAGCATCGACGGGGCAGGCATGATCGGTCGTCCTGGGGTAGCGGCGCAAATGTTTTCGACCCTAGCTGAGGCAGGAGTTAACATTCAAATGATTTCTACCTCAGAAGTCAAAGTCAGTTGCGTTATCGATGCCACCGACGGCGATCGCGCTGTCGCCGCCCTGCGAGAGGCGTTTGAGATCGCAGAAGAGAGAGTAGTGTTGGACAGGGAGGAAGTCAAAAGTCAAAAGCTAGAAGTTAAAAATCACTCCGACTCCCAAATTCCGAATTCCGAATTCCGAATTCCGAATTCTCCCGTTCGCGGTGTCGCCCTAGACATCAACCAAGCCCGTTTAGCAATTCTCCAAGTACCGGATCGCCCTGGGTTAGCAGCGAGATTGTTCGGATTGTTGGCGCGGGAGAATATTAGCGTGGATACGATTATTCAATCTCAACGCTGTCGGATTGCGAACGGCGTGCCAAAGCGGGATATTGTTTGTACGGTAGCGCAAATGGATGCGGCGGCTGCTAAACAAACTCTAGAACAAGCGGCACAAGAGTACGGTTGGGGACAAGTCGTGGTAGACACGGCGATCGCTAAGGTCAGCGTTGTCGGTGCGGGAATGGTCGGTCAACCAGGAGTCGCGGCAAAGATGTTTGCTGCCTTGGCACAAGAACAAATTAATATTCAAATGATCGCGACTTCCGAAATTAAAATTAGTTGTGTCGTCGCTCAAGAACAAGGAGTTGCCGCACTCCAGGCAATTCATGCTGCTTTTGGGTTGAGTGGTAGCGGTGCAATTCAAGTCTCGGCGTGATGGAGATTAATTTACCAGAACTGTTACGGCAAGCTTTGCAAGGAATAGAAAATCTTGGTGCTATAGGCGCGATCGCGTTTATCTTGCTGTACGTCATTGCCACGGTTGCTTTGATTCCAGGCACAATTCTTACCTTGGGTGCGGGGGTTGTTTACGGGGCAGTTTTCGGTTCGATTTATGTATTTATTGGTGCGACTTTGGGAGCCACCGCAGCTTTTTTAGTTGGGCGTTATCTGGCGCGGGGATGGGTGGCAAAAAAAATTGCCAGTCAGCAAAAATTTCAAGCCATTGACGAGGCAGTTGGAAAAGAGGGATTCAAAATTGTTTTGTTAACCAGACTTTCACCAGTATTTCCCTTTAGCCTGTTAAACTACGCTTTTAGCATCACTCAAGTTTCACTCAAAGATTATTTCCTTGGCTCAGTGGGGATGCTGCCCGGAACAATTATGTATGTTTATCTTGGCTCTCTAGCTGGTAGCCTTGCCACAATTAGCAGTAGCGATCGCCCCACCAATTCAACTGTCGTATGGATAATTCGGATAATTGGTTTTATTGCTACGGTAACGGTAACTCTGTACGTGACTCGGATTGCTCGTAAAGCGTTGGCGAAATTGTAGAAAAACTGATAACTGATAACCAATGTCTCAGGAAACTGAAGGGATTCAACCAGCAGAACAGCAAATCCGCTATGCTGCCCTTAATTCGCAGCAAAAAAAGCAAAGACTGCGAGAATTAGCAGTAGTATTTCTCAAGTTAGGTACGATCGCCTTTGGTGGTCCCGCCGCACATATCGCCATGATGGATGATGAGGTGGCAAAGCGCAGGCAGTGGATGAGTCGCGAGAAACTACTCGATTTGCTGGGCGTAACTAACTTAATTCCCGGACCCAATTCTACAGAACTAGCTATTCACATCGGCTACGAACGGGCAGGATGGCGCGGTTTGATTATCGCGGGAACCTGCTTTATTTTACCTGCCATGTCGATCGTCTGGGTATTGGCGATCGCCTACAAGCAATACCAAACTTTACCCCAAGCTGAAGGATTGCTCTACGGTATCAAACCCGTTATCATCGCGATCGTCTTACAAGCATTGTGGAAGTTAGGTCAAAAAGCAATTAAGGACGTACCAACGGGGATAGTAGCAGTAGCGGTCATAGTCGCCTTTTTTTTTGGCTGGAATGAAATCGTATTGCTGTTACTGGCGGGACTGGGAGTGATGTTGGTAAAAAGTCTGGGGCGGAGTCGGGGTAATGTGGCAGCTTGGCTGTTGCCGCTATCTTTGCCGCTGGCACAAGCAGGTAGTACAACCCCTACTCCACCTGTAGGCTGGCTGAATGTGTTTCTGTTTTTCCTCAAAATTGGTTCGGTGCTGTACGGCAGTGGTTATGTTTTACTTGCCTTTTTGCAACGAGATTTGGTAGAACGCAATCAGTGGCTAACGTCTCAACAGCTTTTAGATGCAGTTGCGATCGGTCAATTTACCCCTGGTCCCGTGTTTACCACTGCTACTTTCATCGGCTATCTTTTAGCTGGTCATGCAGGAGCGATCGCGGCTACAATCGGAATTTTTCTACCTGCGTTTGTACTCGTTGGCATTATCAATCCCTGGGTTCCAAAACTGCGTCAATCTACTTTAGTTGGTGGTTTTTTAGATGGGGTAAATGCTGCATCTTTGGGATTGATGGCTGTTGTCTCCTATACTTTGGGACGCACGGCATTGGTAGATCTGCCGACGATAATTTTGACAATTGCTAGCGCGATCGCTGTTTTCCGTTTCAAGCTTAATTCTGCTTGGTTAGTTTTAGCTGGGGGAATTATTGGCTTAATCTTACAATTAGTAAGGTAAAAAATTTCCCCAAATTCTATTTCATTATTAAAAACATTGGCGTATTAATGCGTAAATTTTGAGTTGACTAAAAATTAAGTTGTTGTCGGAGTTGTTGAAAAGAACTTCTCAAACTATTAGCAATAAAACCGATCGCGCTGACCATAACTGCAAGAATAACAATAGCCGCCAAGACTCCCATAACAACCAGTAAACCGTCACCCTCGCTCATACCTAGACTAATAACAACGATCGCGATCGCGGGTAGCATATTTCCTAGCGGGATAGGCAAAGCAATAATTATCGCCATCAATAAAATAAATAATCCTAACAACCTTTGTGCCAATCGCGAAGTGATGAAACCCCAACGGGGACGGACGATTTTTTCAGCTTTTGCGAGGTAATTCAGCCCTTTTTCTACCACCTTAGCTAAATTTTTTTGCTTCCAACGCCGTTTAGCTAGCCATTTTGGTAGATAAGGACGAGAAAAACCCAAACTTAATTGCGCCGAAACCAGCATTAACGGGATTGCGATAATCGCCGATACACCCGCCACGGGTAAAGGTAATGCTTCTGGTAAAGCGCAGATGACCAGTAAAGGACCATAAGCGCGATCGCCCAACTCTACCACTAACTCCCCCAAACTGACATACTCTTGTTCGGCGTGCCGTTCTAGAAACTGCCGCAGCAATCTGGAAGTGTACAAGCCTGGGGAAGATTTGGTAGTAGAAGCCATAAGCAGCAAGGTAACTTAGAATTAGTCACTAGTAGGGGCGCACAGCTGTGCGCCCTAATGAGCAAAGTCTATAAGTATCCCCTAGCTATACGCCTCCATCGGTTGGCAGGAACAGACGAAATTGCGATCGCCAAAAGCACTATCAATTCGTCCCACGGCAACCCAGAACTTGTGTTCTCGCGTCCACGGGGCAGGATATGCGGCTTGTTCGCGGGTGTAAGGATGTTGCCAATCGCTTGCTAGCAGGCTTTCGGCAGTATGGGGAGCATTTTTTAATAAATTATCTTCCCGACTGACTTTACCCGCTTCAATTTCAGCAATTTCCTGCCGAATCGCAATCATGGCATCGCAGAATCGATCCAATTCTTCCTTTGATTCGCTTTCTGTGGGTTCTACCATCATCGTCCCTGCAACGGGCCAAGAAATTGTTGGGGCGTGGAAGCCGTAGTCCATCAAGCGTTTGGCAATGTCTTCGACTTCAATTGAGGCAGTTTTCTTGAGCGATCGCAGATCTAAAATACACTCGTGGGCGACAAAACCAGCTTTACCCTTGTACAGTACGGGGTAGTATGGCTCTAGTCTGCGGGCGATGTAGTTGGCGTTGAGAATTGCTACTTTAGTCGCCTCTGTTAATCCCTCGCCCCCCATCATGGCGATGTACATCCAAGAAATTGTCAGGATGCTAGCACTGCCCCAAGGTGCAGCGGAAATAGCGCCAATGGTTGTTGGTTGTTGGTTGTTGGTTGTTGGCAAGCGATCGATAACCAATAATGGATTGGGGAGGAAGGGGGCGAGGTGAGTTGCTACGCCAATTGGTCCCATCCCAGGACCACCGCCACCGTGAGGAATACAGAAGGTTTTGTGCAGGTTGAGGTGACAGACATCTGCCCCAATATCTCCAGGGCGACACAAACCGACTTGGGCGTTGAGGTTTGCCCCATCCATGTAGACTTGTCCGCCGTAGGCATGGACGATCGCGCAAATGTCTTTAATTTGTTCCTCAAACACGCCGTGGGTGGAGGGATATGTCACCATTAGCGCGGCGAGTTCGTCTTTGTGCTTTTCCGCCTTTACCTGCAAATCTCCTAAGTCTACGTTACCCTGTTCGTCACAGGCGATCGCCACCACTTTCATCCCTGCCATCACCGCACTGGCTGGGTTCGTACCGTGGGCAGATTGGGGAATTAAACAAATATTCCGATGTCCTTCTCCCCGACTTTCATGATATTGCCGAATCGTCAGCAGACCAGCATATTCACCCTGCGAACCAGCGTTAGGTTGCAGAGAAACCGCAGCAAAACCCGTGATTTCCGCTAACCATGCTTCTAACTGTTGGAATAAAATCTGATACCCTCGCGTTTGCGACAGTGGGGCAAACGGATGCAGATTGCCAAATTCCTGCCAGGTGACGGGCATCATCTCTGCCGTTGCATTCAGTTTCATCGTGCAGGAACCCAAGGGAATCATCGATGTTGTTAAGGATAAATCCTTTGCCTGCAAGCGATAAATGTATCGCAGCAATTCTGTTTCCGAATGGTAGCGGTTGAAAACAGGATGGGTGAGAAATTCGCTGGTGCGAGTCAGTTCTGTGGGTGCTTGTAGGGGCGGGTTTTGCCGAGATCTCTGACTACCCCCAGATCGATCTGTCAAACCCGCCCCCAATTCTTCGATGGTGAAGGGTAGGCTGTCATTACCTGCGAAAATCTCGAATAGGTCGGTTAAATCGGCTTCTGCGATCGTTTCATCTAAAGAGATACCTACAGACTTTTCATCAAATATTCGTATATTGATTTTCTTAGCTTGGCAAGCCTGCAAAATATCATCTAAGTTATGACTGACCAAATTAATTCGTAATGTATCGAAGAAAGATTCTGAACTGATGGTATAGCCTAGCTGCTTTAATCCTGCTGCTAAAATTGCCGTAAATTTGTGGATTCTGGTAGCAATTTGTTTCAGTCCTTGGGAACCGTGATACACCGCATACATCGAAGCCATGACTGCCAGTAAGACCTGCGCCGTGCAAATATTACTCGTCGCTTTGTCGCGGCGGATGTGTTGTTCGCGAGTTTGTAGTGCTAGGCGTAAGGCTGTTTTCCCGTGGACATCCTTAGAAACTCCGACAATCCGCCCTGGAACTTGTCGCTTAAATTCTTCTTTAGTGGCGAAATATGCTGCATGGGGTCCGCCATAACCCATTGGTACGCCGAAGCGCTGCGTGCTGCCTACTGCAATATCAGCACCCCACTCGCCAGGAGGAGTCAGTAAAGTTAAACTCAAAGGGTCGGCAGCGACAGTTACCAATGCCCCGGCAGCATGGGCTTGTTCCACAAATGCCCGATAGTCGTAAATCGTACCGTCACTAGCTGGGTATTGCAGCAATACGCCAAATACTGGCACGTCAAACTTAAAAGTTTGGTGGTCGCCAACAATCACGTTAATTCCCAGTGGTCTAGCACGGGTCTGCACGACTTGAATTGTCTGGGGATGGCAGTTTTGGGAGACAAAGAAAGCTTTTGCCTTCGTTTTGCACAGACCATAACTCATAGTCATAGCTTCGGCGGCGGCTGTGCCTTCATCTAGTAAAGAAGCGTTAGCAATTTCCAAACCCGTCAAGTCAATAATTGTCGTTTGGAAATTCAGCAACGCTTCTAGTCGTCCCTGCGCGATTTCTGGTTGGTAGGGAGTATAAGCAGTGTACCAGCCTGGGTTTTCTAAAATATTTCGCTGAATTACTGGTGGAGTAATGCAGCCGTAATATCCCATCCCAATAAACGACCGAAATACTTGGTTTTTCGAGGCGATCGCTTTTAACTGCGCCAAAGCCGCATGTTCGCTGCGATCGCCTTCCAATTGCAGCGATCGCTGTTGGCGAATGGCTTGCGGCACTGTCCGGTCAATCAATGCATCAAGGGTCGGTAGCCCCAACACTTCTAGCATTTGCTCAACCTCAATCGGTTGAGGTCCAATGTGTCTTTGTCGAAATGAAATTGACTCGCTGCTTATTTGTTTTTGCTGCCGATCGCGTTGAATACGAGGACTGTCTAGTACCACAAATAGCTTCTCCAGTAGTGTCTTATTAATATTCTGCAATATTTCGTTCGGTTCTCAGTTATCGAAGAAGTCAGTTGTTAATCAGGGAGCAGGGAGCAGTTATCAGTGACCAGTGACCAGTGACCAGTGACCAGTGAAGAAAGGGTATGGGGTGTGGGGTGTGGTGCGTGGTGCGCGACTTAATTGCGACTTGCGACTTGTAGCCCCCTTGTCTCCCTTGTCTCCCTTGTCTCCCTTCTTTACCCAGCCCCTCGCTACGCTCCCTCTACCTGGGTGCGGTATTCTTCAGCAGTTAGTGCCTCGTCTAATTCGCTGGCATCTTCGACACGCACTTTCAGTAACCAGCCTTCGCCATAGGGATCGTCCGCTAGTTGTTCTGGTGTCTCCAGCACAGTTTCATTGCGTTCGACTACCGTACCAGTCACGGCGCAGTACATATCTTCTACGGCTTTGACTGATTCTACGGAACCAAAGGTTTCTCCCTTAGTGACGCGATCGCCAACTTCAGGAAGTTCCAGAAATACAATGTCACCTAACTGATCGACAGCAAAAGCAGAAATGCCAATCGTAGCGATATCGCCATCCATACGGACGTATTCGTGCGAGTCAAGATATTTTAGGTCGCTTGGATATTCCAACTCCATCTCAGTTCCTCAACCAAATTGCGGACATATCGTTAATTAATATGCTTTACTATAGACGCGATCGCCTATCTATTTGTAGAGACGTAGCCTGCTACGTCTCTACAAAAAATCAAATATTTATTTCCCCGGACGATTCTTAGCCCGATAGAAGGGTTTTTTCACAACTACCGCTGGATAGGTCTTGCCTCTGATTTCTACGTCTAAGGTTTGCCCTGGCTGGCTGAGGGGTGTAGGAACGTAAGCAAGGGCGATCGGGTAGCCTAAAGTGGGGGATAACGTGCCGCTGGCAATCTCTCCTACAACTTTACCTTCAGATAAGACTTGGTAGCCGTGGCGGGCAATGTGTCGCCCTGGCATTTGCAATCCTACCAATCGTCGTGGAACTCCATTCGTTTTCTGTTGCTCTAGGATATCGCGCCCGATAAAGTTGCCTTTGGTGTCGAGGTGGACGAGCCAGCCTAAGCCTGCTTCTAAGGGGGTGGTGTTATCATCAATATCTTGTCCGTAGAGTGCCATAGCTGCTTCTAATCGCAGGGTGTCTCTTGCCCCTAGTCCGCAGGGAATGACTCCGGCTTGAGCGAGCGATCGCCACACCTTTACGCCTGCTTCTGGTTCTAACATCACTTCAAATCCGTCTTCCCCTGTATAACCAGTCCGAGCCATGAAACTCGGTTCTCCTAGTATGTTTGTTTCTAAATGCCCGAAGGCTTTGACTTGAGATAAATCTGCTTCTACCAAGTTTTGCAAATGTGCCACGGCTTGCGGTCCCTGCACCGCAATTAAAATTTTCTGGCGTGAAATGTCTTGTAGTTCTACCTGCTCTGTGTCAAGGTATTGCAACAACCATTTTTTGTCTTTGCTAGTGGTTGCAGCATTGACAATCAATACTCCTTGCTGCGTGTCATTATCTTCTCCCTGATAGTAGAAGATGATGTCGTCAATAATTCCGGCTTGCGGATTTAATAGCACCGTGTACTGTGCTTCTCCCGATCGCAACCGACTCAAATCGGAGGGGACTAAGTTTTGCAGTTGAGCGACTAGCTGTTTTCCCCGTAGGACGAATTTACCCATGTGAGATATATCAAACATCCCCGCCGTTGTCCTGACCGCAGCATGTTCTTGTCCGATCCCAACAAACTGCACGGGCATTTCCCAGCCACCAAAACTCGTTAACCTTGCCTTCAGCTCTAAAGCGAGGTGATAGAGGGGTGTTTGCGCTAGAGGTAGGGCAGTTTCTTCTTGATTAGCCACAGATAGTCTTGTCGTTGTAGGTGAATCTTTTATCTATCCTACGGAAACATTAGGTGTACGGGAAAGTCAAGGTTGTTCTTTTAAGTATCAAAATACACTTTTTTGAATTTAAGTAAGACGATTAAGAAAAATTGGGGAATTGGTTTCCTCTATTGGCTTATGCATGTATAGCGATATTTTTTTACAAAAAGTGGAACTTATCTCGGCAAAAAAGATTGGCTATAGATTGTAGCCTTATTAAGGTTAAATAATTGTATCTTTACTCGTGTTTATACATATTTATTTTTTTCACCTTTGCGATCGCACTCACTTTTTTTATAGTCAAATTAAAAAAACAGAAACTTACTGTGTTCTGTTTTATACTTAAAACAAAGGCGTAAAATACAGACATTTAAGGCTCAAACACGTTAGACACGAATATTTCTTTTGTAAATTCCACATATATAAAGTTAGCGATCGCTAAATATAAAGAATATGTGAACTGAGCGGATTTATTCGGGAAACACAAAAACTGGCTTTGTATCCTACCCGCATGAAATAGCCAGCAAAACTCAGTCATTCCTATGGTTTATGGATGACAAGTTTGTGCTGGCAATTGAGACACACCAAGACTAACTTTTTACGATTTACGACTATTGTGAGTGAGGGATTGACATCATGTCCGTAATATTTGGTACAGATTTAGACGATTCCTTAACTGGTACAGACAGCAACGACAGAATCTATGGCAAAGCCGGAAATGACAACCTTAACGGGAATAAAGGCAACGATCTCCTTTATGGTGGAGTAGGTGACGATCGCCTGTTGGGTGGAGATGGCAAAGACACCTTATATGGCAATGAAAATAACGATTTTTTGAATGGCGATGCAGGTGATGATACCTTGTACGGGGGTAGCGGTAACGATACCTTGTACGGGGGTAACGATAACGATACCTTGTACGGCGATGCAGGTAATGACTTTCTCAACGGTTATGTCGGTAACGATCGCTTATACGGCGGCTATGGGAACGATGATTTAGAAGGTTCGTTTGGTAACGATGTTGTCAATGGTGGAGCTGGAGATGACATCATTAATGGTGCGGGTGGTTTTGGACTAGAGCTATTTAGTAGTGCCAGTCGCGGATCTAACGAAATTGATACCCTTACAGGTGGAGCCGGAAAAGATAAGTTTAGACTTGAATCCAGTGGTGCTGGACGCGATGGTCGAGGTGTTTCCTATCGCTATGGCAATAACGACTATGCCTTAATTACTGACTTTAATTTGAATGAAGATGTCATTACACTCAGTAGCAATGATATCTCTGGACCATCATTTCTGTTTACAGATGTCACCTATAGTTTGGGTGCATCGCCTGATGGTTTGCCATCGGGAACGGGAATTTACGCTCAATTTGCTAACAACACTAGTGCAGCACCAGATCTAATTGCGATCTTACAAGGTGTTTCTCCCGACACGCTTGATTTGAATGCATCCTACTTCCAGTATGTTCGGTATTCTTAATAATCAGTTTTGCCTTACTAGTAAAGCTTAACTGAACAAGGCGATCGCTGACTTGCCAACATTGCGATCGCCTATCTATATCGCGGCGCACTGAGTTAAAAAAACTCGGTAATTTTGTGTAGCATTCACGCGATCGATCCGCTCTAATTTTAGTAGATAAACTAACGTTTTATTTATGTCTCAGTATTTTCACTTGATTTAACTCTATTCGTGCTGTAGCGAATTCTATCTAAGTCATAAGCTTGTCACTTTGGCTATTGAGAAATGGTTCTTCGATGCACGTTATTCAGTGCTATCAACCATCAAGTATTAACTATTAACAGCTACCACGGAAAGTTTACAGCTAAAATTGATACGTTCTATCTTAGTTAATGGCTAGGCTTTTTTAGCTTATTCAAATAGAGGAAAATGGACAAAAACATTTGTTAAAAAAATATGATAAATGAGATGACATAACGTAGAAATAGCATTATATTGTCAGTATTACCGCATTAGTTTAACTTGCAAAACATCCAGTTTTTTGTAGATCGACTGTGTTACATGTAAGTAAAGACAAAGCGCGATAATTTATCGAGGATTGCATCAATTAACTTCAGTAAGTCGATCGCTTACTAGTTTTTAGCTAGGTATATATTTAACGATTCACTTCATTGAAAGCCAAACACTATTTGGATGATTTTGTTGTGGCAATTTGAAATGCGATCGCAGGGTAAAAACATCTACGCATACTTATTAGAATTAAAGGCTTATCGACATGGCAAATATCTTTGGTACGGACTTAGACGACACCTTAACTGGTACAAACGGTAACGACAGAATTTATGGCAAAGCTGGCAACGATACTTTATCTGGCGGTTTAGGTGATGACATTTTAGATGGTAGTCATGGTGCAGACACCCTCAAAGGTGAAGACGGAAATGACACCTTGTATGGTGGTAACGGTAGCGATCGCCTAGAAGGTGGTGCTGGGAGCGATCGCCTCTATGGTGGTGCTGGTAACGACGAAATTTATGGCGATTACTACAGTGAGGTAGGCAACGATCGCATCTATGGTGGTGCTGGAAGCGATCGCATCGCTGGCGGTGCTGGTAACGACACGATTTATGGTGAGGATGGCGACGACATCATCAGCGGCGGACTCATCGGTAATAGCAGCAATGATAACGACCGCTTGTATGGTGGTAAAGGCAAAGACACCTTAGTTGGCGAGTTCGGTAACGACTATTTGAATGGAGGCGATGGAGACGACTACATCGATGGTGCTGGAGGCAGAGTATTTCACTGGGATGGTGATGTCAGTCGCGGTAGAGGCGAAATTGATACTCTGACAGGTGGAGCGGGAAAAGATTCATTTATCCTTACCGGAGGTTCTGGAAGATCTGGTGTAGGACCTTCTTACATAGGTAGTGGCAACGGTGACTACGCTCTCATTACCGACTTCAACAAGAACGAAGATGTTATCTCGCTAGCCAAAACTGAGAGCAGTCCCGTAGTCTATCCCCCAGTCACAATCGAATACAGTCTGGGTGCAGTACCGGAAGGTTTACCGCAGGGAACAGGGATATATGTCAATAACCTCGGTGCAAAACCAGATCTCATTGCGATCTTGCAAGGAGTTTCTCCCGACTCCGTAAGTTTAAGCGGGACTTATTTCCAGATTTTCTAAGTGCTAGTTTTTTTGACTGCTACGAACATTAATCAAAAGCGAGCATTATCGACATGGCAAATATCTTTGGTACGGACTTAGACGACACCTTAACTGGTACAAACGGTAACGACAGAATCTATGGTAAGGCAGGAAAAGACACTATATCCGGTTTAGGTGGGGACGATCGCATCTATGGTGGTGCAGGTGACGACTCTCTAAGTGGTGGAGATGGTAACGATACCTTATGTGGTGACGAAGATAACGATTCTCTAGGGGGTGGCAGCGGTAATGACACGTTGTACGGTGGCAGTGGCAATGACAAGCTATACGGTGGCGACGGTAACGACACCTTACAGGGAGGCAACGGCAATGACTATATAGAAGGTGGATTTGGTGAAGATGTCATCTATGGTGGTCAAGGCGACGATGTAATAGTAGGAGATCTCGACGATTATCGAATCAGAACTGGTGACAGCGATCGCATCTATGGCGGTGCTGGTAACGATTCGATTTACGGTCGCTATGGTAACGATTCGATTTATGGCGATGATGGCGACGATCTCCTGGCTGGCGATGGCTATGGAGTCATTTCTGGTCCTGATTATGGTGTGAGAAAAGACGACAACGATCGCATATATGGAGGGAGTGGCAAAGATATATTAGTTGGCGAGTTCGGGAGTGATGTTTTAGATGGAGGATCTGGGGACGATCTCTTGATTGGTGCTGGTGGTGGATGGTTACGCGGTACTCTTGATTCTAGTCGTGGCGACTCAGAGAAAGATGTCCTGACGGGAGGATCGGGAAAAGATACGTTTGTCCTTGCAGGTAGCGGAGGAAGACCTGGTTCAGGGACTTACTATGAAGCAGGGGATAGCTACGCTTTGATAACTGACTTCAATCAGTATGAAGATACAATCTTTTTAGCAAAAACCAACCGCCCTGTAACTCAATCTCAGTACCTAATTGAATACAGTTTAGGTGCAGCACCGGAAGGCTTGCCAGCAGGCACGGCAATCTATGCAAATAATGTAGGAGGAACCCAGCCAAATTTGATTGCGATCTTGCAGGGTATTTCTCCCGATTCTATAAATCTGAATGCATCTTACTTCAAGATTAGCGACGAGTACGTTCGGTATAGTTAATTGCTCTATGTGAGTGACATTTGTAGGGGCGCACGGCTGTGCGTCCCTATAAAGCGTGTATTCTACCCAATTAAAAACTGCTATGACTGCACGATCGCCTATCCCGATCGCGTACCATCATGCGACAAGAGATATTTTGTGTTAGAGCGCGGCGATCGAGTACATTATTGGGTAAAGCTAGGGCGAGAAACCTAGAAACACGCTGCCGAGCCAAGATTCAACAATGCACGAGGACACGAACGCACGCGGAACAATACTACAACCTGGTACGCTACTAGATAGGGCGATCGCAATAACCCAACATGCCCTTGAACGCGGGGCTCTAGTCACCATTCCCACCGAATATCAGTTTGTAGAACAGCAAGGCGTGCGTTTCCTGGTCAGAACAGCCACCAATCTCAATCGCAAAGACGAGGCAAAGCAAAAACAGGATCGGCAAAATGCTACGACTGATAAAGACTTTAATCCCTTTCTACCCTACGATAAAAACTTATACGTCGCAGACATCTCCGAAACTCATGTTTGTTTGTTAAATAAATTCAATGTCGTCGATTGTCACCTGTTGCTAATTACCCGCGCCTTTGAAGAACAAGAAGCCTTACTAACTCTCGCTGATTTTACTGCCATGTGGGTATGTCTGGCGGAATTTAACGGACTGACATTCTATAACGGTGGCAAGACAGCAGGCGCAAGCCAACGTCACAAACATTTGCAGATCGTTCCCCTGCCACTCACACCCGCAGATTTTCCCCAAATTCCCCTCGAACCTTTGTTGGTAACGACTAATCGCGGTACAGTCGAAACTCTACCAAGCTTGCCTTTTGTCCATGCTTTCGTACAACTAGAACCAATTCAAACAAAATCTCCTCAAGCAGCTGCCACAGTAACGCTTAATTATTACTACCAAATGCTCAATGCAGTGGGGCTAAAGCATGACATCGGCTCGAAGAACATCCAAGCAGGAGCTTACAACTTGCTCGTAACGCGCCAATGGATGCTGCTGATTCCCCGTTCCCAAGAAAGCTTTGAGTCGATTGCCATCAACTCTTTGGGATTTGCTGGCACAATGTTCGTGCGTAACGAACAACAAATGCAAATCTTAAAAGAATTGGGACCGATGCGCGTGTTGAGTCAGGTGGGAATATTGAAAAGCGAGTCGGTAGTCGGGAGTCGGGAAGAAGAGGACAAGGGAGACAAGGGGGACAAGGGGGAACTCGGGGACCCCACGACCG